>JAGBGB010000115.1 GCA_017936205.1 Oscillospiraceae bacterium | reverse complement strand
ATCAATAAGCCCAAGGGACTGGTGGTTCATCCGGCTCCCGGTCACGAGGACGGAACCCTTGTCAATGCTCTGCTGCACCACTGTGGGGATTCTCTTTCCGGCATTAACGGAGAGAAGAGGCCGGGGATCGTTCATCGAATCGATATGGATACCACAGGCTTGCTGATCGTTGCCAAGAATGACTTTGCCCACCGTCATTTATCGGAGCAGTTGAAGGATCACAGTCTGAGCCGAGGCTACGAATGTATCGTCCGTGGAGGCTTCCGAGAAGCTGAGGGAACCGTCAACGCCCCCATCGGTAGGCATCCCACAGATCGGAAACGCATGGCAGTGACCCAGAAGAACAGTAGGGAGGCTGTGACCCACTGGAAGGTTTTAGAGGCTTTTGGCAACTATACCCATATACAATGCCGACTGGAAACAGGCAGAACCCATCAGATCCGTGTCCACATGGCTCATATTGGACACCCCATTGCAGGAGATCCTATTTACGGGATCAAGAAGCCGGAGCTGGGGCTCCACTCTCAGTGTCTCCACGCACGAACCCTACGATTCATCCATCCCCGAAGGGAAGAGCCTATGGAATTGGAATGTCCCCTGCCTGAGGAATTTCTTTCCGCATTAAAGAAACTAAGAAATAAGTAATATTTACTTTTTGGAGGAATGTTAAAATGACCGCTTACGAAAAACTGCAAAATGCCCTTGCTTGTGTTCGGGCAAAGACTGACTTTGTTCCCGATGTAGCCCTGATCTTAGGCTCAGGACTGGGTGCTCTGGCAGACGAGATCGATGCTGTTGCTACCATCGACTATCACGAGATCGAGGGCTTCCCTGTCTCTACCGTTATGGGTCACAAGGGTCGCTTTGTCTTCGGTTACTTCGGCGACACCAAGGTCGTGATCATGCAGGGGCGTGTTCACTACTATGAAGGCTACAGCCGAGAGGATATTCTGCTGCCTACCCGCCTTATGGTTCTCATGGGTGCAAAGGTGCTCTTCCTGACCAATGCTGCCGGTGGTGTAAACCGCAGCTTCAGCGCAGGTGATTTCATGCTCATTACGGATCATATCATGACCCTGTTCCCCAACCCTCTGCTGGGTCCCAACATGGACGAGCTTGGTCCCCGCTTCCCGGATATGTCCGAGGTCTATGATAAGAAGCTGTGCCAAACCATCCGGGATACCGCTGCCCGTCTTGGCACTCCCCTTCAGGAGGGTGTATATTGCCAGCTTACCGGCCCCACCTTTGAGACTCCGGCAGAGGTTCGTCTGCTGACCGCTCTGGGTGTGGATGCTGTAGGCATGTCCACTGCCAGCGAGGCCGTTGCTGCCCGTCACGCAGGCATCAAGGTCTGCGGCATTTCCTGCATTACCAATCAGGCTGCGGGCATCTCTCCCCAGCCTCTGAGCCACGAAGAGGTCTTTGAGACCGGTAATCGTGTAGCACCTCTGTTCCGTGAGCTGGTGAAGGAAAGCATCATTGCCATCGGAGGTCAGTTATGAGCTTAGAGGCCGTCATGTATGCCGTGAATGTACGGCGTGAAGGGAATACTCTGGTCACTCTGGATCAGACCCTCCTTCCCAATGTGACTGAATATTTGAACCTGACCACTGCCGAGGAGATGTGGGAGGCCATTTACTCCCTCCGTGTCCGTGGAGCTCCTGCTATCGGCATTTTTGCAGGCTATGCTATGGCGATCCTTGCCAAGCAAATCCCTGCTCCCGACTTTGACACCTTCTATCAGGACTGTACCCGTCTGTCCGATTACCTGAATTCCTCCCGTCCTACCGCAGTCAATCTGTCCTGCATGCTCCGCCGCATGGATGCAGTGGTGCAGGCTAACAAGGACAAGGCTCACGAGGAGCTGTTGGCTGCTCTGGATGTGGAAGCAAAAGCCATCCATGACGAGGATATCGCCATGTGCCGTAAGATCTCTGAGTACGGTCTGTCCCTGTTGAAGGACGGCGACGGTGTCATCACCCACTGCAACGCAGGCCCCATCGCCACCTCTCGCTACGGAACCGCGCAGGGTCCCTTCTACCTGTCCAAGGAAGCCGGCATGAATATCCATGTATATGTGGATGAGACCCGTCCGCTCCTTCAGGGTGCCCGTCTGACCTCCTATGAGCTGACCAAGGCAGGTGTACCCTGTACCCTGATCTGTGATAACATGGCAAGCTTGGTCATGAAACAGGGGAAGGTACAAGCTGTGTTCTTCGGCTGTGATCGTATCGCACGGAACGGCGATGTTGCCAATAAGATCGGCTCCTCCGGTCTTGCCATCATTGCCAATCACTATGGCATTCCTGTTTATTCCTTAGGACCCTCCACCACCATCGACTTCAACTGTCCCACCGGAGAGCAGATCCCCATTGAGGAGAGACCCCACAGCGAGATCAAGGAGCTGTTCTACGAGAAGCCTATGGCTCTGCCTGAGGTGCAGTGCTATAATCCCGCCTTCGATGTAACGGATCACAGTCTGTTGGCAGGTATCGTAACCGAACAGGGCATTGCTTATCCCCCCTTCTCTGAGAGCTTCGCAAAGCTCTTCCCGGAGGAAATGAAGAATGTATAAGAATCACGCAGATGCTAAGCGCGCCATTGTAGAGGCAGGAAAACGACTCTATAAGAATGGCTATGTAGCCGCTAATGACGGCAACATTACCGCCAGAATGGAGGACGGAACCATCTGGTGCACCCCCACCGGGGTATCCAAAGGCTCCATGACAGAGGATATGCTTGTCCGTGTGGACGAGGATGGCAAGGTTCTGGAAGGGAAGCGACAGGTATCCAGTGAGATCATGCTCCATCTTGCCATCTATCGTGAGAGTCCCAAGCTGGGAGGCATCGTCCATGCTCATGGTCCCGGAGCTACAGCATGGGCATCTCAGGGAAAACCGTGGGACAAGGCGATCTCTCTGGATGCAGCTCTGCATTTAGGTATAGTACCCTGCGCCCCCTTCGCCATTACCGGCTCCCGTGCGCTGGCAGAGTCCGCTGCTCCCTTCTGCAGACAGCATACGGCTGTCTTTTTAGAGCATCACGGCTCCGTTACCTGGGGGCAGGATGTAAAGCAGGCTCTGTTCCGCACAGAGGTTTTAGAGCATACCTTTAAGGTTTATGCAAACATGAAAATCTTCGGTGAAATTCGTCTCCTGTCCCAGAGAGAGCTGGATGAGGTAGAAGAAGTGAAGAAGAAGTACAACATTCGATGCCCCCGCGCCATAGGCAGAGACCGCTGACAGAAAGGAGTCCCATGAAGCTGACAACTGTTTTATTCGATCTGGACGGAACCCTGCTGCCCATGGATCAGGATGTTTTTGTGGAGACCTATTTCGGTCTTCTGGCGAAAAAATTAGCCCCTCTGGGCTATGATCCCAAGGAGCTGATCGCTGCCATCTGGTCCGGCACCATGACCATGATCCGCAATAACGGTAAGCAGAGCAATGAAGAAGCCTTCTGGCAGGACTTCTGCTCCCGCTTTGGAGAAGGCGCTCGTGAGGATCTGCCTTACTTCGATGAATTCTACCGTACGGACTTCCTGAAGGTGCAGGAGATTTGCGGTTTCCGCCCGGAGGCGGCGCAGGTGGTCCACCGTCTGAAGGAGAGAGGCTTCCGTGTAGCTCTGGCCACCAATCCCATTTTCCCTGCAGTGGCAACGCAGAACCGTATTCGCTGGGCAGGTCTGGAAACACAGGACTTTGAACTGTACACCACCTATGAGAATTCCCGCTTCTGTAAGCCCAATCCGGCTTATTATCAGGAAATTCTACAGCAGCTGGGAGTCTGCCCGGAAGAATGTCTCATGGTTGGCAACGATGTGGGAGATGACATGGTAGCGCAGGAGCTGGGCATGCAGGTCT
>JAGBGB010000114.1 GCA_017936205.1 Oscillospiraceae bacterium | reverse complement strand
TTTAATAAGGTTGGTACAATATATAGGTTTATCATTCATTGAAATAACGTGTTTTGTAAGGAAAACCGCAACTTCATTGGATGTGCTCCACAACATTTTCTGTTAGCCTTACTAAAGGTGATAACCTTAATCGGAATTTGACCGACTGTGTGAATCCATGGACGAAGCTCAATTTTGAACTCACGATGGAGAGCCGGCACCTTCGCTATTCATTATTACGGATCCCCTATTTTATTTGAGCTTTTTCTTCCTTGCGCTGAGGAGCACGAAGGCGGCGATCAGGAGGAGCACCGTCAGTCCCAGGATCCCGTACATCAGGCTCATGGGGATCTTGTTCTCGAACACATAGAGATTGCAATCCAAGGTGTCACGGATCCCGTCTACAAACTCCCCGGGCACCCCCAATGCCTCCATCTCTCCGAAGACCCCACCCAGAGCATGGTTCCGCAGCAGAGAGGTTCCATAAGTACCGGGCAGGAAGCACAGAGCCGTCCGCAGCCCCTCAGAGAAGGAGGACATGGGCATATACGCACCGCAGACGAAGCCGTAGACCGCACTGACAATGGCACTGACACCGGAGATCTGTCCCTGAGTGGACAGGAAGCTGTTGATGATCGAGGACAATGCCGTTCCGAACAGGGACAGCAGCACCACATCCCCAAGGAGCGCCAGCACATCCATAGCAGACATGTACCAGCCCACAATGGAAATATAGATCAGGCAAGCCCCCGCAGCCAGCAGACACACCAGCACCGTATTCAGGAAGGTGGCAATAAAATAGCTCATAGATATGGTAAAGGGCTTTGCGGGGGTCATATCAATATCCCGTTTCGCCCCCGTGACCTTGTCCTGCACCATGATGAGATTGGAGCAGAAGGCAACGGTCACACAGCAGACCGCCAGCAGTGCCGACAGCAGCTGCCCGGATACACAGCCGTCGATCAGGCTCTCGTCAAAGGGCATCCCCTGAGGCAGGGATGCCAGCAGCGTATCCTTGTATACATTGGCAAGGAAGGTCACATACAGCACCAGCAGGATCATAGGCGTAATCATAGAGGTGAAGAAGGCTCCCTTGTCCTTGAAGTACAGCAGGGAATTCCGCTTGATCATAATCCTCAGCATGGCTCATCCTCCTTCAGCTTCTTCCCGGTGACACTGAGGAACACATCATCCATTTTCCCCTTGGTGATCTCGTAGTCCGTAAAGAGCTCCGGATCCCCAACGATCAGTCGGGTCGCCTCAGCGGTATTGGGCACGAAGACCCGATAGGCATCCCGAATGGCTTCATAGGGGAAGCCCAGCTTTTTGACCTTCTCCTCTGCCGCTCCGTATAGGGTAATGTAGTCCCCGGTGTAGCGGTTCTTCAGATCCAGCGGAGTTCCCTCTGCCACAACGCAGCCACTGTCCAAGATCACCACGAAGTCTGCATCCGCAGCCTCCTCCATATAGTGGGTGGTCAGGAATACCGTCAGCTGCTGCTCCTTCCGCAGGGTGGATACCACCTGCCACAGCATCTGTCTGGTCTGGGGATCCAAGCCCGTAGTAGGCTCGTCCAAGATCAGGATCTGAGGCTTGTGGAGCAGAGCACGGGCAATGTCGATCCGTCTGCGTTCTCCTCCCGACAGCTTCCCTACAGGGCGATCCAAATAAGCCCCGAAGTCCAGCAGCTCCACCAGCTCCCGTAAACGGGTCTCAAAGGCCTCCCCCACAATGCCGTAGAGGGCTGCACGACTGCGGAGGTTATTCCGCACACTCAGAGGCTCGTCCAACACAGAGCTCTGGAATACCACGCCCAGCTTGCTCCGCACCGCCTGCAGATCCTCCTCCAAGGCTCTCCCGTCTACGAAAACCTCACCGCTGTCACGGCTGAGCTGACCGCAGAGGATGGAGATGGTGGTGCTTTTCCCTGCACCGTTGACTCCCAGGAAGGCAAACAGCTCCCCCTTCTTCACCTGAAAGCTCACATTCTGTACCGCCTTCACCTTGCCGAAGCTCTTGTATAAATTCTTGATCTCAATGATGGGCTTCAAAAGCCACACCTCCTCTGCTTCTGTTTATCGGATCCCGTATTTCTCAATAATATAATCCATATCCTTGTCCCCTCTGCCGGAGAGGTTGATGAGAATGGAGCCTCTGCCCATTTCCCGTGCAAGCTCCATGGCATAGGCAACTGCGTGGGAGCTCTCGATGGCAGGAATGATCCCCTCCATCCGTGCCAGGGTGTAGAAGGCATCAATGGCAGCCTCGTCCCCGATGTAGCCGTACTTGACCCTGCCCAGATCCCGCAGGAAGGCATGCTCAGGCCCCGAAGAAGGATAATCCAAGCCGCTGGCAACAGAGTACACAGGAGCAGGCTCGCCCTGTTCATCCTTCAGCATAATGCTGTTGAAGCCGTGCATGATCCCCTCCTCGCCGTAGCTAAGGCTGGCAGCGTGATCCCCTAACTTGGAGCCTCGACCCAAGGGCTCCACACCGTAGATCTCCACAGGATCGTTGAGGAAGCCTGCGAAGAAGCCTGCTGCATTGGAGCCGCCCCCAACGCAAGCCACGATGGCATCGGGCAGCTCTCCGGTCATACCCAGGAACTGCTCCCTTGCCTCGATGCCGATAACGCTCTGGAAGTCCCTGACCATCATGGGGAAGGGATGGGGCCCTACCACAGAGCCGATGCAATAAATACAGTCCTTATAATCCCGGCTGTAGGCAGCAAAGGCAGCATCCACCGCCTCCTTCAGAGTCGCCAAGCCCTCAGTGACCTCGATGACATTGGCTCCTAAGATCTTCATTCTTGCCACATTGGGCGCCTGCTTCTTAATGTCCACCGCTCCCATATAAATATCGCATTCCAGCCCGAAGTAAGCCGCCGCCGTAGCCAAAGCCACCCCATGCTGTCCCGCACCGGTTTCCGCAATGACCTTCTTCTTTCCCATGTACTTGGCAAGGAGGGCTTCGCCCATGCAGTGATTCAGCTTATGCGCCCCGGTATGGTTCAGATCCTCCCGCTTCACATAGAGCTGCACATTGCCGATGCTGCCCGACAGCCGCTCCAAGTGAGAAATGGGCGTAGGTCTGCCCTGAAATTCCCTGCGGATCCGCCGCAGCTCGCTGATGAACTTGCTGGACTTGCAAATGGTAAAGTAAGCCTCTGTGATCTCAGCCATAGCCTGCTTCAGCTCCTCGGCAATGAACACGCCGCCATACTTCCCGAAGAAGCCGTTTTGATCGGGATAATGCTTGAAATAAGTGTCGAAATTGATGTTGTTGAATTCCATAATTTTACCTCCGTTTTCCTGTGGGGACGGATACAGTCCCCCTGTGATCAATGTCATCAACTCAAGGAAAGCGATCAAAATAACGCGGACCTGTAGGGGCGAAGCTGTGTCTTCGCCCGCGGCAGTATCCTTACGAACCGGATCCCAATTCGACGGTAGATACTACATTTCGTTCCCTTTTCGGGCGAAGACACGGCTTCGTCCCTACATCCTGTGCTATTTTCGAACTGCCACGCAAAATTGAAGCAATGTTCTTTGCTTCATTTCAAGCTTAAGTTGATGGCATTGCCCCTGTGATTACGGCTCTGTATAAAAAAACAGCGTCCCGGACAGAGCCATTGCTTCTGTCAAGGACGAATACAAGCGATCCGCGGTGCCACCTTGCTTCGTTGCCAACACAGCAACGCACTTTTCCGAGTCCAAACAGACCCTGGGCAACTGACGTATGCCCACACGTTGGGAAATACTCTGCTTTTCCGAAAAAAACATTTCCTCCCACCCTCAGCGGCCCATTTAACGATCTGCGTCCTGCCCGGCTCCCAGCCCCCCGAGCTCTCTGTAAGTGCACGACCGCCTTTACTCCCGCCTCAACGGTTTCTATCCGTATTATATCCCCCCACAAGCCCTTTGTCAAGCCAAAGTTCCAACAACCACAATTTCCGATTTGTCGCTCTGTTGAGCGACAAATCGAGTTGAAAGTTGAAAGTGGAAAGTTGAAAGTTATCCTATTTGTAAATCTGTTCTTGATATGTTTGTTTTTCTTATAAAAACTACCCATATTCCCGAAAAAACTATAGTAAATAGTTTTAATTTTTAAATATCATCCCCGCAGGGGATACCGACAACTTTCCACTTTCAACTTTCAACTTTCCACTCGACCGAAGGGAGCGATAGATCGGAATTTTCTGTTCCTCGGATCCACGCAAAAAGGGCTCCGCACCTTTTTTCTCGGTGCAGAGCCCTCTATCTTATCTTACTTCTTTCTTGCCTTGCGGACAGCCATGATGCGGTTCATTTCGTTATAGACGATCATGTAGCCCTCGTCTACGCCCATGCCGGGCTTGGCAAGGATCTGTGCAGGCTGAGTCGCCATAGCGCAGTGGACACAGACCTGTGCAGAGCGGTCGGTCTCGTTGCAGGTGCCGCCCTGATAGGCGCCGATGCCCTTCTCCTTGCAGTACAGAACTGCCTCGATGGTGTTGTTGATGCCGCCTAAGTCAGGGGTCTTGATCTGAACCATGTGACCTGCCTTGTTGTCGGCGAAGAGCTTAATGTCCTCCAGGGTGTTGCACCACTCGTCGGCAACCAGCTCTACATCACAGCCACGGTCGTCCAGCTCCTTGGTCAGACCTGCCAAGGCGATCATCTGGGTCTCACGGTCACAGTCGCAGTCCATGGGGCCCTCGATGCGGAGCTTGAAGGGCTTTGCGATCTTGCCCAGCTCCTCGATGTAATCCGCCATTTCCTTGTAGTTGTTGTTGCCGAAGGCAGCACCGATGGTGCCGTATACATCCATGTGCATAACGGGAGCATAGCTCTCGTCGCTGCGGTACTTGAGAATACGGTCACGGAGCCATGCCACATACTCGGCCAACTTCTCGCCCTTGCGGCCCAGCTTGCTGTCAATGTTGTTGATCAGAGCGTGAGGCAGGACCTGTGCGCCCTTAATGATCATCTTGTCGGCGTTGTCGTAACGGTCATCGCCGGACTGGGTGAAAATGGGAATGGGAGTCTCGGAAACCTCACAGCCGTATTCCTCGGCAACCACCTCACACATGAGCTTGCCCTGTGCCTTAGCAACCGCATCCAGAATGGCTTGGGAGACACCGTAGCGGATGGCGGTATGGAGCCGCTTCCCCTCCACCTCGATGGCTTCCATCATGGCGCACAGACCACGGAAGTCCTTTGCTTCCTTGCCCACCAACTGGGGCTTAATGTACTTCTCGATCACGGGAATGAAATCCTCTGCTAAGAACAGGGGATCTCTGCCGCCTGCACCGGAATACTGCACCGCAGCACAGTCGCCGTAGGCGATCTGTCCATCCTCTAACACCAGCATAACGGAAATGGACTCGCCTGCCTGACGGACAGCACGGAAGCCGTCAGTTACGGGTGCGCCTACATAGAAGGTGCCGTCATGTCCCGCACCCTGCTTAATGGCACGCTGATCGTCAAAATAGAACCCGGTTCTGCCACCGGAGCAAATCACATCAATAATCTTCATAGTCCTGAATCCTCCTATTAATACTTGGGTCTGCCAACCAGTCTGCCCTTGCCGATGGCATAGACATCGTCAATGACCATCTGGAAGGAAGCCTTCCGATTCTCGGCTTGAGCACGCTCTTCGATCTTGGCATTGTGGAAGTCCTTCAAATCCTTGGTGAAGGGCAGGTTGCCCATGGACAGAATACGAACCGCACCGTCATTGTCACGGCAGGGCAGCATCTGACCCTTGTTGTAACGGCAGGGAGCGAAGGGAACATCCAGCACACCTGCTTCTACCCCACGGCAAACGCCAACAGCAATGTCCCCATTGCCCAGCTCGAAGCACTTGTCTACGATGCAGCGGGTCTCCTGACGGATGATCTCCTTCTCGGTTTCCAGAGAATCCGCACGGAAGATCTGATCTGCCATCATGTTGACCACCTGCTTGGTGCAGCGCAGGCCCTGTGCATTGGCTTCCATGGTGGGAATGCCGATGGCCTCGTGGGGGGTCTTTACGATCACCTTGGTGGCATGAGCAAGAGCTGCGATCATGCTTCCGGAGGAAATAACGCCGAAGGCCTTCGCCTCGTCAGCAGGGAAACCGCCCATCCACTGATGCAGAACGGTAGTGACCTGTACATCGCTGTAGCCGTACTTCTGCAGGTACTCGTCCGTCAGCTCCTCCAAGGTGCGGATGGCTGCAATGTCCTGTACCAGATTGCCGCACTGACCGTAGCCGACGGTAATATTCTTAACACCCTGCTCTGCTGCCAGCAGTGCCTCAATGATGGCTGCTGCGTGGGAGATGCAGGGAGGAACCAGCGTTCCCGTCAGGGGACCGTAGGGCTCACGGTTGATGGAAACCCCACGCTCTTCATACAGACCGGTGAGACGGTCAACATACTGCCAATCCCGAATGGTACGCTCCATGGGAATGTTCTTGCAGTAGGGCAGATTGTAGGAAATGCCGCCGCCCTCGTAGCTGGTGAAGCCACCTGCATAGGTGATCTCCGTCAGCAGACGGGCATCGGGAGTGCCGTGACGGACCTGCATGGGCACATTGACGCTCTCAACCACCTTACGGCAGTTGGCAACACCGTGGTTCACCGCCGGGAAGCCGTTCATCATGGCTCTGCCTAAACGGATGGACTCGGCAATGCCGTTCTCCGCCTCCTCGTAGCGGTTCTGACGGGTGTAGCTGTCAATGGTAGAGGGCAGAAGATCCGCCTCGCCGTGCTCTTCCAGATACTGCATGAGCTTAATGTGCTCCTCTACTACAGGAACACCTGCACGGGGCTGTACCAGAGTGCGGCGAGCCTTCTTCGCCTCTAAGAGCTTCTTGGAGAAGTTGCGGCTTTCGGGCATGGCCTTATGATAGGCAACAGCCTCCTCAAGATCCACATCCTTCCCCGTGGGCCACTGTGCCAGAACCTCCTTACGCAGGGCTTCAAACTCGGCTTCGGGAATGCGTTTATTCTGAATATCCATGGAATTCTAACTCCTTTTTCATAATTCTCAGAGCTGTCTGAGGATAGTAGGATGAAAGCAGCCCCATAGCTGCAAGAATATAGCTTCGGTCTACCCAAACATCCGCCTCCTTAGGGCGCAGGGATGCAGGGCTTGCAGGGGAATACAGGGCATAGGCAGCGATTTTTTCCGTCTCCTTGGTGTGGATCAGGCTGCCGCCGGTCACAACGATCTGTCTGACCTTGGTCAGGTTCTTTCCGCTCTGGACGAAGGTCTGCCCCATAAGGGTATAGGTCTCTTCAATGGTTCCTGCGTGGCGAGTCACAGCCTCCTCCACTGCTATAGCGGCAAGGGCGAAGTCCAGCCGCTCCCTCTCGGAGTCTCCGTTGGGAAGCTGATCCGTATGGGCCTTCAGCTCCTCTACCAGCTCCGTGACCCGATCCTTGGGCAGTCGGGAGATTTGGCTGATCCGCTGCAAGCCTGCGGCATCCACAATGCCCTGGACGCTGTAACGCATACCGATGTCCCCCTCCACCGTCCTCTTGGCGAAGGGCTCCGGCAGCCCCTTGTATACCGTGTTCATATGCTCCGGCATACCGTCTGCTACAGAATACACATCGGTGGTGGCACCGCCCACATCCACAGCAATGAGATCCCCGATCCCGGGCTCATCCTCGCAGCCCTGACTGAGCAGCTCCACTGCCTTCAGCACCGCCGAGGGGGTAGGCATCATAATGTCAGAAAGCAGGTCTGCCGCCTTAGACAGTCCCTTTGCCTGAATGATCCGATTCAGGAAGATCTCACGGATCTTGTTCTGGGTCTCCTCGATTTTCAGCACCCCGAACTTGGGCATCACATTGGGGCAAATATGGGTCTCCCAGCCTGCAAGGATCCGTTCACACTCCCTTGCGGCAGTGCGGTTGCCTGCAATGACAATGGGGAATTTGGGCTCTATGGTGGCAAGCATCCGTGCATTATAGAGAATATTCTCCGTATTGCCCCCGTCTGTGCCCCCCACTAAGAGGAAAATGTCCGGCTTCAGCCCTTGGATCTCCTCCAAGTCGTCCTCGGTGAGCTGGAAGGAATAGACCCCAACCACCTTGGCTCCGGCTCCCAAGCTTGCCAGCTTGGCAGCCTCCCCGGTGAGCTCCGGCACCAGACCGCTGGTGACCATCCGCAGCCCACCTGCGGCGGAGGAGCAGGCATAGGATTTTACGAAGTCCAGCTTCCCGGTCTTCTCCTGCAATTGTCTCAGGGCATTTTCTAAGCCCTCATTAATATCTGTCTGCACTGTGGTGTAGGAGGATGCCGTACCTAAAATTTCCTCTGCATCCACATCCACCGCAGTCAATTTGGTATATGTACTGCCGAAATCAATCAGCAAGACAGGCTTCACTTCCGGTCACCGTCCATATGTAAGAGCTCACGGAGAGCTTCAATGGCAGCCTCGGGAGAGGTTCCGGGAGGGAAGGCACGGTCGAAGCCCATTTCCTTAAAGCGGCGTTCTACATCCTCGAACTTCTGCTTGCCGATGACGATGTTGCCCCCTACGATCATGGGGATGCCCTTCAAGCCAGCCTCGTCGCACTTTTCACGCATACCACGGCAGTCCAGCTCTCCCTGTCCGTACAGGGAAGACACCACAATGGCATCTGCTGCAGACTCGATGGCAGCTGCAATATACTCCTCCTGAGCGACCATAACGCCCAGATTGACGACCTCAAAGCCTGCCTCCGTAAAAGCATGGTAGAGGATCTTGTTGCCTACAGCATGGACATCGGCGCCGATAACACCCATGACCAATACCTTTTTCTTTTCGTCCATAATAACACCTCTAAGTTATTCGTATTTGTTATAATTCTTTTTTGCTAAAAGGACTAATACATTGTATAAAGAAGCCCTGCATTTGTCAAGGGCTTTTCCCAAAATATCGGGCATTTTACAGAGCTCTGATCTTCCGCAGCTTCTTGATCCGCTCCTGCAAATACAGGAAGGAGCCCTCGTCCATTTCATAGCCGCAGAGGATCTTCCTTCCCCCGTAGCCCTCCAACAGCTCTGACTGCTTGGGGCTGCAGTATTTCTCATAGCCCACGGGGAGCAAAACCGCATCCGTCTGCTCCAAATAGCTCTGAGGATCCTCCTGCAGAGTCAGACTCTCAGGAGGCAGCACCTGTAAAAGGCTTCCGTAGGTTTCCGCAGTGTTACGCAGCATTTCCCCGAAGCGGAGGGAGCTGCACAGCACCCCTACCCGACAGCCTGCCTCTAACTTGGCGATCTCCGTCAAGCAGTAGGGACTGAGCCGCAGAGCCACCTTTGCCAGCCTCTTCCGCTCCGTCAGCAGCCCCTCTACGAAATCCGCATGGGACAGGGTGGTGACGATCAGATCCATGTCCTCCATGAGCTTGTAGGGATAATCCTCTACGGTCTCTGTCAGGTAGGAGTGCACATCCACCTGCGCAAGGCTG
>JAGBGB010000113.1 GCA_017936205.1 Oscillospiraceae bacterium | reverse complement strand
GGCAAGACTCCCGCTGCCTCCATTGAATGGCTGAAGGAGAACATGATCCCCTACTATCCCTTAGGTGTCTATAAGGATATCGAAGGAGGTGCCAAGGCATGACCAACGAAATCATGATCGCAGGCTTTGGCGGTCAGGGTGTTATGGCAATCGGCAAGACCCTGGCAGAAGCCGGCATGAAAGAGGGCAAGGATGTTTCCTGGCTGCCCTCCTACGGTCCGGAAATGCGTGGCGGCACAGCCAACTGCTGTGTTGTCCTGTCTGACGAGCCTATTATCTGCCCCATTGTTCTGGAGCCCACAGAGCTCATTGCTATGAATCTGCCCTCCCTGCTGAAGTTTGAGCCCACGGTAGCAGAGGGCGGCACCATTTTCGTCAACAGCTCTATCATTACCGAGAAGGTGCAGCGGCAGGATGTCCGTGCCATCTATGTTCCCTGTCTGGAAATTGCCCAGGAGCTGGGCAATCTGAAGGTTGCCAACATGGTCATGCTGGGTGCTTACATTCAAGCCATGGGCAATTTAGGCGTAGACACCATTAAGGAAATGCTGGTCCATATGTTCACAGGTCCCAAGGCAAAGTTAGTGGATCTGAACATCGAAGCCCTCCGCCGTGGTGCACAGTGCGTAGAATAAGCAAAGGAGAAGAAATCATGCTTCCCGAAATTCAAATTATCAAAACTCAGAACCCCAAGCAGAAGCCTGAGGATGAATCTACCCTTGGCTTCGGCAAGCGGTTCTCCGATCATATGTTCCTGATCGAATATACCGAGGGCATCGGCTGGCACAATGCCCGTATTGAGCCCTATGCTCCCCTGCAGCTGTCCCCCGCTGCTCCCGTGCTCCACTATGCACAGGAGATCTTCGAGGGTCTGAAGGCATACCGCCGTGCTGACGGTGCTGTGCAGCTCTTCCGCCCGGAGGAGAACGCCAAGCGGCTTAACAGCAGTGCCGAGCGTATGTGTATGCCCACCTTAGATGTAGAGTATCAGGTCAAGGCAATGCAGACCTTGGTCAAGGTCGAGGAGGACTGGGTTCCCCATTGCGAGGGAACCTCCCTGTACCTCCGCCCCACCATGATCGCTGTGGGCGAGGAGCTGGGTGTCCACCCCTCCAACCACTATCTGTACTTCATCATCTGTTCCCCCTCCGGTGCCTATTATAAGAACGGCATGGCTCCCGTCCGCATCCGCATTGAGGATCGCTATGTCCGTGCTGTCCGTGGTGGCATCGGTGCATGGAAGACCGGCGGCAACTACGCAGCCTCCCTGAAGGCAGGTGCAGAGGCAGCCAAGGACGGCTTCGATCAGGTTCTTTGGCTGGACGGCAGAGAGAACCGCTATGTACAAGAGGTTGGGGCAATGAACATGATGTTCGTTCTGGACGGCAAGCTGGTCACAGCTCCCATCGAGGACTGCATCCTCCCCGGCATCACCCGTAAGAGCATTATGCAGCTGGCTGCTGACAAGGGCATGACCGTAGAGGAACGGCCCATTGAGCTGACCGAGCTGTTCGAGGCATATGAGAAGGGCACTCTCACCGAGGCATTCGGCACCGGAACCGCCGCTGTAGTCTCCCCCGTTGGGGAGATGTGCTACAAGGATCGCTCTATGAAGCTCTCCGGCGGCAAGATCGGTCCCGTGGCACAGGCTATGTACGATGCTCTGGTAGGCATCCAGACAGGTGCCCTCCCCGACCCCTACAACTGGATCACCCCTGTATAAGTGCATATGGAGCAATATAACGAGAACTGCTTCTGCCGTGAACAGATGAGGGCAGACGAGCATATTCTCTGGTCAGGCAAACCCGAGAAGAAGGGCAGACACCTGACCACGGCAGAAAGGGGTGCCTTTGCCCTTTCCGTCTTGGCTCTGTTTGTTTCCCTCCCCTTCGGCTACTTAGGTCTTGCCAATCCAAATGATGATTGGGTGACGAACATCTTACTGTTCATATTCCCCGTTATAGGCATTGCAATGGTGACAAGTCAATTTGTCAAGCTCCACCGTCTGAAGAACGACACAGAATATGTGATCACCAACAGGAAGATCTACCGCCGCTACGGTCAGAGGGTAGACAGCTTCCCTGCCTCCATTTCCGTCAGCTACGAAACGGAGTATCACAAGTGCGGAACCGCTACCATCCGCTTCCCCATGGCAGTGGACCCTCATCTGCCACGAGTTCGGGTCAACAAGCGAGAGATCCCTCAGTACTTTGCCCTTGTCAATATCGGTGAGGTCGAGGAGGTTCAGCAGGTCCTTACCAACATGTCAGCTCAGCGCTGATACAAAACAAACTCAAACAGGAGGATCATATGGATCTGAGAGATGATTACAGCTTCTGTCGAGAGCTTATGGTACCGAATGAATACATCCTCTGGACAGGGAAGCCCAATCAAGGGACGGTCTTCTCCGTCTTCACAGGATCTTCCTTATTGTTGAATATTGTTTTCTTAGGCTTTTCTTATTTCATGCTTGAGCTGGCTAAAAACAGCGATGAGAAAGTCTTCGCCCTGTTGTGGGTGGCATTCATTGCCGTTGGCATCTATGGTCTGACCATTTGGCCCTTCCAAGCCTATTATCAGCGGAAGAATACCCTCTATGTCATCACCAATAAGCAGATCTATCGCAAGCGGTGGAAGAAGATCACCAAGCTCTCTGCCTCAGAGATGCCCAACTACGAAACCACCTATCACAACAACGGTACCGCAACCATTCGCTTCACCCTCAATTACATCCCCTCCTGGTCAAACGGCGAAACCGTCGAGAAGCACTTCAGCTTAGAGAACCTGACAGATGTCACCCGTGCCCAACAAGCCATCGCCCAAATGGACACCGAATAACCAACCCACAAAGGGGAGCTGCCATCCAACGCAGCTCCCCCCCTTTTTTTAAGTGATGGGTGATAAGTGATAGGTGATAAGTGTGTGTATCCCCTACGGGGATGGTTTTAAATACCGGCTCCGCGCGAAGACGGTCAAATTCCGATTTATCGAGTTGCTTCGTTCACCGCTGCGTAGGGGCGCGCATTGCGCGTCCGACAACCACCAAGAATTGGTGGTTGTGAAAAATGTTTCGTTTTTTGGAGAAATTACATCTTTTTCGGTGTTTTTTGTGTTCACGGCGTTACGCCATGAACCGGACGCGCAATGCGCGCCCCTACGAAGGGGTAAATCAAACTGTGCGACAAATCGGAATTTGGAGACTTGTCTTTTTCCATTGCGTTTTCCAATCAGCTGTGATATACTGGAAATGCTACCACATCCACGGGAGGTATTATTTATGAAAAAACATCAAAAATCTCTGTCGATTTTACTTTTGCTGGGAATGCTGCTGTCCCTCCTTCCTACCCTTCCGGTGCAGGCTGCTGACCTGACCGAAGACAAGCCTCAAACAAAAGCTGCCTCTGTAGGCAGCATTTCCCTTCCGACCTATGCAGGAGGAACTGCTTCTACCTGGATGGTCTATGACGGTGGCGACTCCGTCAGCTTCCACAATGGAGAAACCAGATCCAAAATGCAGATCATTAAGGGTACCACAGCCACACAATACAATACCTACTGCACCAAGCTGACAAACAGCGGCTACAGCAAGCTCTGGTCCCGTACATTAGCTGCCCAAAGCGGAAGCAACCGCTATGCCAGGTTTTTAGCTCCCGACGGCAGCTACAGTGTTTATACCTATTTCGTTCCCTATACCTCCCAGACCCGTATTATCGTTGACACCCATAAGGATACCGTTGAAGGCTTCCGCTATGAGGGCGTGGGAAACGAGGCAACCGAGGTATATATGTATGCTCTGACCAATCCCGATAACGGCTATGCCTACACTGCTACTGATTTGGGGATCCAGCGCCGTTTCCCCAACGGTTCCATGTTCGTAATTAAAATGCCGGATAACAGTCTGTTTGTCATTGATGGCGGAAACAAGCTCCAGATGAGCGAACGAGCTATGGCAGACCTTTATGCCTTTTGCAGAGAGATCACCGGTGTGCCGGAGGGGCAGAACATGATCATTAGTGCCTGGCATATCAGCCACCTGCACACAGATCACTGTGTGGGCTTTTCCCGTTTCCTGACCAAGTACAGTCATTGCTTCGAGCTGAAGAATATTATTTATAATTCAGACTTCGTCGAAGCGGGCGACACTGCCGATCAGGTTCTGAACCAGGTAGGGCAGCTTTTCCCTAACGCACGATACTATAAGCCACATACCGGGGAGCAATTCTCCATCTGCAATGTGACCTTCGATGTACTCTATACTGCAGAGGACTGGTACAAGCCCAACAGCAGCAACCAGCTTCTCGTAAGAGATTCCGGCTGCATCCGATATAGCAACGATAACAACACCAGTATGGCACTGCGAATGAGCTTCGATGGAAAAACTGCACTCTGGTTAGGAGATCTGGAAAAAGCAGATGCAGATCTTATGGGAATGTATCTCGTAGCGAATCTGCAAAGTGACCTTCTGCAGCTTCCACACCATCTTTTAGATGATCATACCACCTTGGTCAAAACCATACTGCCAAGCATCTCCTTCGCCAATCTAAGCTATCAGGCCTCCCAAAGCAGAGGAAAGGTCTTCAACTACGTGATCAAGATCTATGACTATGCCGGAGACATTTATTATGCAGGAAACGAAACAGTGGGCTATAATGCACAGAAGGGTGTTTTCTACAGGAAGAAGCATTTAGAGTTAGAATATGGGAACTGGGGCAACAGAACCTATGATATTCGAGATGTGAATCCCGTGGTCTCCGATCCGGTTCAAGCCGAGGAGCAGTTTTACCGCTACAGCCGCGCAAAAGAACTGAAAGCAGGTCTAAACGCCTATGCCATCGCAGACCATAAGACCGATTGGGTCCTTTCCTATGATGCGATCAATGGCGGCACAAGCAGAGCCTTACCTGCTCATTACATAGATGATACATTCTACTTTGCCGACTCCCAGCGACGCCTGGTCAACTGGCAGATCCAATACAGCCAGTATGGCACCAACCCGGACTCCGTGATCCCCAATTACGGCAATTACTACGGCACTGTTACCATCAACAAGGGCAGCGGCGGCTATTGGGGAAGTCCTACCAAAAATACGGGAATGTATTTCGGCTACAACGACACATTCCAGGCTACCGGCATGTATAGCTCCCACAGTGCCTTCAGCAATCAGCTGGAGAGCAGCAGCAAGGGTGTCTGGATCGACAGAATGAATAACGGTACCTATATGATCTACCGATATAACTCGGGCACTTATTATCCCCTTTATCGGGACGGTGATGTTTATACAGACAATGGCTGGGGCTCCGCCAAGCTGACATACACCCAGGCTCGGAGCAAATGTGCCTATCTCAAGACCCGTCTGTACTGTTATGAGGAGACTCCCTCTGATATGCTCATTCGCTGGACGGGGCATTCTAACTACTATGTCTATGCTGGCGTTCCCCAAAACGAGATCATCAGCCACATCGTCTCAGACCTTCGGGTGAATTTTTCGCTGCCTGCCTTCGGCACAGAGGGGGAGATCTTCTACGATGCCTCTCTGACCGAGGAGCCCGGAACCTACCGTCTGGAATTCACCAAGACGCTTACTCCCAACACTGCGGGAGACTATACCGCTGTGATCCGCTACATCAATCCCAACGGGACGATGCAGGAACTGGGACAGATCACCGTTCATGTAGAGACTCAGGACCCCCTACAGGACGGCGGCGCAGAGCTTTTCTTTGACTTCGGGGATACTCCTGCAGACAGGCTCCGCTATCGTCTGGAGCCCCAGTACAGTTATTTTAACTTCGACTCCCACAAGCGCTGGACTGCCGCTGTCTATGATAACGACAACAAAAAGTATACTGCCTCCTCTTATGAGGTTGATTCCAATGAGGGCACTATGGAGATCCTTATGGAGGATAAAACAGCCACAAGAAAAACTGTCACTCTGGATCTCTTCGCAGGATCCCAGTTCCCTCTGCAATACGATCCCCAATATGCAGAGGTTCTGCAGATCCGCATGAAGCTGGACAACATAAAGTCCTACAGCACATATGATCCCTTCGTGCGGCTGTGGTACTACGGTGCGGATCAGGTTCGGCACTTTGATGTTGCCCACTATTTCGGGGTGAATTACTCCTCCGATGGGGAGTATATGACCCTGACGCTGGATCTCTTCGATCAGGAGCAGGTGAATGCCAACGCATCCGTTTCCGGGGCACCTACTATGCGCTTCTGCGACATGGAACAGATCAGTAGCATCCGATTGGGCTTCTATTATCTGATGGTCAATGATACAAGCAAAAACGGCAGCATTCTCATTGACCACATCTATATCGGTCCCAGAGAGAAGGCTCCCGGACAGGTGCACAGTCCCATAGAAAGTGACACACTGAGACTCTATCACTCCCTGAATCTGGCAAGTGATATTTCTGTCAACTATCTGATCCCCGCCTCCGCCATGGAGGGCTTCGATATGGACACGGTTTTTGTAGATTGCCGCTACTATGAGTACGAGGGCAATGAGCAGAGCACCGAGCAGGTG
>JAGBGB010000112.1 GCA_017936205.1 Oscillospiraceae bacterium | reverse complement strand
TGCCCTCGGCGGCGATGCGGCCGGACTTCTTCGCAGCCTTCGCCAGACCCTTCTCACGCAGCCACTCGACTGCCTTGTCCATATCGCCGTCGGTCTCGACGAGCGCCTTCTTGCAGTCCATCATGCCGACATTGGTCATTTCACGCAGGGTCTTAACATCAGCAGCAGTAAATGCCATAGTAGTGTTCCTCCTAAAATTATTTCTTTTGAAAAATGCCCGTCGGGAAGCGGCGGGCATGTATGGTTGTATGAGCTTATTCCTCTACGGGAGCCTCTGCGGGAGCCTCGGTGTTAGCCTCGCCCTGACGGCCTTCCTGCACTGCGTTTGCCATGGTAGCAACGATCAGGCGGATAGCACGGATAGCATCGTCATTGCCGGGGATGACATAGTCGATCTCGTCGGGATCGCAGTTGGTGTCAACGATAGCAACGATGGGGATGTGGAGCTTGCGAGCCTCTGCGATTGCGTTGCGCTCCTTGCGGGGGTCAACGATGAACAGAGCGCCGGGGAGCTTCTTCATGGTCTTAACGCCGCCCAGATACTTCTCCAGCTTCTCGATCTCGCCTTCGTGCTTAATGACTTCCTTCTTGGGGAGCATTGCGAAGGTGCCGTCCTCCTGCATCTTGCGCAGCTGAGCAAGACGGTCGATACGGGTACGCATGGTCTTGAAGTTGGTCAGCATGCCGCCCAGCCAACGAGCGTTGACATAGTACTGGTCTACACGCAGAGCTTCTTCCTTAATAGCGTCCTGAGCCTGCTTCTTGGTGCCGACGAACAGAACATTCTCGCCATTTGCAGCGATCTCGCGGATGAAGCTATAAGCTTCCTCGATCTTCTTAACGGTCTTCTGCAGGTCGATGATGTAGATACCGTTACGCTCCGTGTAAATGTAGGGAGCCATCTTGGGGTTCCAGCGACGGGTCTGGTGACCGAAGTGGACGCCTGCTTCCAGCAGACTCTTCATGGATACAACTGCCATTTTTTGTTTCTCCTTTTCGTTTTTACCGCCATTGTCCTCATCTCCCCCGCCCACCGCAAGGCGGCACTGGGGCGGAACATCCGACAATGTGTGGTGTATTGAATGTCACAGTTTTTCTGTGCCGATTCATTATAGCGTATGGTTCCTGATTTTTCAAGTGTTTTTTTCTGTTTTTTCTGAATTTTTTAAAGATTTTTCTAAAACAAGTCCTTCCGTGACCTTGGAAGTCTGAATTTATCCAAATCTCCCTCGATCAGGATGATATCGTCGCCGATTTGTCGGATACATCTCCAGGGGATCACGAAATCCTCGTTCCGTCCCAGCAGACCGAAGCAGCGCCCCCGACCCGGCACAATAATAGATAGAATCTGTCCACAGCGACAGTCCACCTCCACGTCACAGACAAAGCCCAGCCTGCAGCCGTCACAAACATTGACGACCTCCTTGCACTTCAAACTGGTAAAGCGATTACCCATAGCATTCCCTCCCAAAAGCTTCCTATACAGTATATTCTATGAAAGAGATGAAAAAAAGTCCCTGACAATCGGATTTTTCAGGAACTTTTCCCTTGTTTCTTTCGTCAAAAAGATATATAGTAATAAAAAATCAAGGAGGAGATCCTATGCGCGGAAAGAACAAATGTAAGATCCTGAAGCAGATCCGTCAGAAGATCGCACATGAGAACGACATTCCTCTGGTAACCCAGGAATGCACCTATCAAGGGGAATGCTCCGGTACCTGCCCCCGCTGTGAGTCAGAGCTGCGGTATCTGGAGCAGCAGCTTGCCCGTCGGCAGGCACTGGGGAAGGCTGTCACCGTAGCCGCTCTGTCTGTGGGGCTGATGTCCGGTCTCAGCGGCTGCACCCTGAAGCCCGAGGTGCAGGGCTCTGTCCCCAATGTTTCCGCTCCCGATTTCACCGATGCAGAAGGGATTCACAGCACGGACTCCCTTCCTGAGGGCACCGTAAATCAGAACGAGCTTGATGGGGAGATCGAAGCCCTCCCAACAGAGGAGATCGTGGAATTGGAAGGCGATGTAGCCTATGTTCCCGACGAGACCGACACCTATGTAACTGCCGGTGTACCCACCGCAGCAGACCTTGTGGACGGCTCTGATTTCACAGAGGCCACAACAGAGCCCAATGAGTGAGGCCCTGT
>JAGBGB010000111.1 GCA_017936205.1 Oscillospiraceae bacterium | reverse complement strand
CCGCAGGGTGTCGAAATTCGCAGGTGGATTTCAGAAGAAATGAACCGTAAAATTTCCTATCATTTACCTGTATAAAATGGGATGGTTCCCGGAACGGCACATAGGCCGTTCCCTACGGTCTCGTTCGATAGACAGTGTGATAAATCGGAATTTACGGTTTTGTAGAAAAAGAAACTACCCCTGCACCTTTTCGGGGGTGCGGGGGTAGTTTCTGCGGAGCTTAGGAATCCTCCGGGGTTTGCTGATCAGGAGGTAAAGGCTAAGTTGACGCTGGTATGGTAGCATATGCCGTCATCATAGTCCTGTCCTTTGATGAATTCATCACATTCGGAAACAAAGACACCGGCAACCGCTTGGTCCTTCATATCGTCAGATGCATCCGGGTCTTTGATAACGCATTGACTGTTATTATAGGCAATTTGTAGCACACAGCCGGTGAGCTGCTGGGTCAGGGCGAAGCGTTCCACCAGTAGCTGAGGCTTTCTATAATCCTTTCTCAAAGGCTGTTCTATCCTTTCTATTCATAGAATACAATCGGTTCTGCCAGAATTGCTGCTGAAGTCTGAGGCACGCAGCTGAGAGTCCAAACCGGGATATGGCCGAGCAGATCCAGCAACAGATCGCAGGTACGGCTGACATAGGTCTCGTCCCATGCATGGATCACGCATTGGCTGTATAATTCTTGAAAAGCGATTTTAGGTGGTGCAGGAAGCATGACGTTCTCCGGACCCTGCCGAAGGAGCACGATCCCCTGAATGGGGATGAAATCCGGTCTGTAGATCCCGGAGGAGCCGCACCAGGGGGAGCCGCCTGCATAGAAGCCATTGGATGTGGGTCTTATGACTGCACGATCTCCGTTTATGATCTCTGCGCCGAAGGTCTGCTGCCACAAGCTTGCCTGAGTGGACTTGCCAATGCCGCTGGGGCCGCTAAAAAGAATGGCTCGTCCCTTATGGCAAACAAGGGAGCTATGGAGCATGAGGGCATCATGCCACAGCAGCAGCTCCTCTGCATCCAGAATGCCACCGATACGGAAGCCCTTGATCATCTGCTCCCGGAGCTCCGGGGTCACATAAAGGCTTTGCTCCCCTGAGGTGCGGAGTCTGCACGCCGGATAAAGGGGACCGTGGGACATGCTGCGGAAGATCTGCAGGGATCCTGTGTCTTCCTTATAAGCCTCTAAATAGGAGGAGGAGTACAGCTTCTCGCCATCGGACTCTACCGGGCTATGGAGCTGTTCAATAGTATAGCAGGCATCGGGCTGCTCCCCTTCCGTCAAGAAGGGGATAAACTCATCCGGGATCTGAATGGGAACTTCTGAGCGAAGCTGCAGGCTGAGATCTGCGAAACGGATGGAAAATTCTGTTGTTTTCACAGTGCTCACTCCGTAATGTCGATGCGAACAACGCAGCAATTCTCCTCGGTGCTGTGTCCGGCAGGAATCTCGACGGTTTGTCCGGGTTCTATGGCATCGCTCTTGGTGGTATAGGTAATGCCCCCAAGGAGGTTGCCGTCTGAGTGGACCTGCTTATAGTACACACGGACGGAGCCGAGTGTCTTGTCGGAGAGATTCTTAATACGAATGCTCCCCTTCTGCAGTTCCACCTGTACCCGTTCATCCTCAAAGCGGATATCGTCACGGAGCTCACTGACGGTCTGATCCTTATATTGGAAGGATTCCCCTTTCCCAAGGGGTGTACGGTTCTGCTCAAGAACCCATGCCGTGGTTCCCCCGGGGAGTCCGGTAACTACAAAGGTATTTTCCTTGCCATTGATGTCAGCGGTGATCACACCGTAATCAAGGTATTGGTCGGTGGTGTTCCGAACCAGCATACAGGCTACATCCTCCACCTTCTCGTCCGTACCATCCTCTACGAATACGCCCTTAAAGCTACCGTAGTCCAGAATGGAGAGCGTGGGTTCCTCAACATAGACCGTAGCGGTGGAAGCGATCTCCTGATTGATGGAGATCTCAGGCTCAAAGATGTCCATAGGAAGGGTCTCCGTCAGGGAATCCTGAGTGGATCCTGTGGGAGCGGTGGTCTCGTTGGGGGGCTTGTCTTTACAGCCGCTTAGAAGCAGCAGCAACAATAGGAGCCAAATTAATTTTTTCATACACAATCCTTTTCTTGCTTTTCAAGTATTGCAAATCACTTGCAATGGTTTGGGGCTGCGAGAGGGCGTAAGGGAGCCCTCTGCTTTGGGTCCCTTGGTCCCTCCCTGCCTGAGGCAGGTAATGTCATAAACTTAAGGAAAATAATCAAAATAACATAGGCAGCCATGTCTTTGGCCGAGGCCGTATCAGTACGAACCGGTTTCTAATTCAACGGTAGATACTACGTTTCGTGGCCTTTTCGGGCGAAGACATGGCTTCGCCCCTACATCCTGTGCTATTTTCGAACTTCCATGCGAAATTGAAGCAATGTTCTTTGATCCATTTCAAGCTTAAGTTGATGGCATTGCTGTGGGCAGGGAGGGTTGATTTTCAAGGAAGCTAACTACTGTTTGTGATTAGGAAGCCGACCCACTTGCTGCAAGAGCATGAAAGTATGCCTCAGCAGCATCGCCGTACTTCATCAGGGCTACCAGCAGGGACTTCAGCGTAGCGCTCGCACCCTCCTTATCCTTCATAGTTGCTGCATAGCTCTCGACACTGTAGGTAATGGCATTGCTGATGCGCATTCCGCTTTCATCAACGACCCATACATTCATAATGCTACGCATTTCGGTTGCGTTGAGCTTATTGAAGATAGCCTTATAAAGGGTCCTGCCGGTGGTATCTTTAACCTGGGTAAAATCGGTGCCCTTGATCTGCTGCTGTACCACATTGCCGGTAATATCCTCATAGGCTACTACCAGAGTTACCTTGCTCAGATCCTGAGTCTCTGCCATATCTTGCATATAGAAGTTTGCTTCTACCCGATCCTCAAGAGACAGAGAAACATTGGAGATACCCACCTCCATCTGAATCAGCTGATCACCGTTGGTGGTGCTGCTGGTGATATAGGACTTCACCTCAGGAGCGGCTACAGTAGCAAAGGATTGTGCTGCTTGGATCTCCTCGGATGCGTTGGCAAGGGTCTTTTCACTGTTGTTATAGTTGAAGTAGATCTGCGCTGCGGCACCGTAGTTCAGCATATCCACAAGGAGGGTCTTGAGCTTTACATCCTGTGTCTTTTCCAGCATGTTCTGAGCATACTGCACCACGCTGTAGGTTCGGGTCTCGCCCTCTACCTTCTCACCGTCCTTGGTTGCCCAGAGGGTCAGGGTGATGGTGCTGTTCATTTCCTTGGCAGCAATGTTGCTGAAGTGGAACATATGGCAGGCTTCCCCTGCTGCAGTGAGTCGCTGGAATTCCTTCAGGGTTTCGGTCACAGCATTCGCTTCTACAACGTTGCCCGCACTGTCATACCGGGTCTTGGTTACGACTACATAGGGATCGGTATAGCCCTTCAGAGTCTCGTCTGCTACATAGAAGTTCATACCGATGCTGCTCTGCAGGCTCAGGGAGATGGAACGGAAGGTCAGAGCCTTGGTGCTATCCTCGGGACGATCCGTATCCTCAGGCAGCATGCCGTTGGCTGCCAGAAGCTGCCATGCCAGCTGCTGAAGGTTGGGCATTTCCGTTGCGTTGGGGTTGTTGGTCTCAATGAGCTCACCATTGCTGTTATACTTATAGGTAGAAGCACTGGCAGGAATGGTGTAGAACTCCAGATTGCTATACTTCAGGTTGGTCAGAGAGAAGGCACTGCTGTTCCGTGCACTGATCAGCACTCTGTAGTAGGTCTTGCCGCCGATCTCTTCTGTGACACAGTCGCTGAGGTTTATCCTGTAGTATTGCTCGGTATAGCTGATGGGGCTGTCCTCTACGCACAGATCATGGACCTCGGTTTTACCGAGGACAGCGAAGGCAGGAGCCTTTGCGGTCTCGTCCTTATCATAATTGGCTTCCGGGTTCAGGTTACGGATAGCGATCTGCAGCATGGTTGCAGGATTCAGCGCTCCATTCTCACCGGGCTGGATCTCTCTGGCGTAGAGAACCAGAGTCTGGGTGTTCTCATTGAAGTAGACCTCGTTATTGGGACCTGCGGTCAGATACTGGTTGAGAGAGGATACATTGTTACCTGTGTACCACTTCTCATCGGGGCTGCTCTGAACATAGGACACCAGACCGCTGCCGAAGGTGAACTTCCCGTCGGGGGTGATCTTGGCAGCTGCTGCCTGACCCTCGAGGATCATGTTACGCAGCTGGATGAACTGAGCGGTTCTCTCACCAGCGTTGTAGTGCTCTCTGTTCTCCTTGTCATCCGTGGCAATGGGATCATAGATCCTGACGCCGTCCAGATAGAGGTAGACCGGCACCATCTTGGTGGGGATGCCGTTGGAATCCGTGGGGGAGCTCCAGTCGTACTTGGGCACACTGGTGATGATCACACGGTAATCGTCATGAGGAAGATCCATGACATGGATCAGGGGAACCTCATAAATCGCTCCGCCACTGACCTTGTATGCCGTATTCAGGGTGCTGCGAAGTATCAGATCGTCCTTGGTCTCCTCTGCCCCGGGAGCGACCTGATAGACTGCATAGATCAGACTGCCGCTGTCGGCGGTGGTGCTGCCGATCAGGTCAAAGCCGGTTCCCTTGAAGTCGAAACGCAGAACCTCACCCTTACCTGTAACAGTGATCTTCTTGGAGTTGCCGCCGCTGCCTACATAGCCCTCAGTCAGATCTGTGTAGGAGCTGTCGTTGCCGTAGGGCTGATCTTGATCCAGATCCTGATACCCGTCGGCATAGTTTTCCCCAAGATCCTCGATCTTAATAATGCTGTTCTCAGACTGATCCTTG
>JAGBGB010000011.1 GCA_017936205.1 Oscillospiraceae bacterium | reverse complement strand
TTTCGTAAGCTTACTACCCAATATGGTATTGCTCGCAAGCAAAAGACTGCACCGTGCGTAGGGGCGAAGCTGTGTCTTCGCCCGAGAAACTACCGAATGGCAAAGAGCATCGTTTTTTGAGTATGGTTCAAAATCGTAGTGCCACGGGCGAAGACACAGCTTCGCCCCTACAGCGCATGATTTTCGCTGAAGGCCTTGCTATATAGCGGTTTGCTTATGAAAGGTTATAACCTGAATCACTGTAATTCTGCCATGGCTAAGGCTCGTTTCAAAAAAATCAAAAAAGTGTTTGCAAATTATTTACAAGATTTTCTTGACTTTCTGAAAAAAATGGGTATTATATATACAGTTAGCACTCGCAGTTTTTGAGTGCTAAAACCAAGATCGTAATCATCGGATAGGGTCTTCCTCCCTATCCCATCAAATACTGGAGGTAATGAATTATGAAACTGACACCCCTTGCCGATCGTGTTCTGCTGAAGGCTGTTGAAGCTATGGAAACCACCGCTTCCGGCATCATCCTGTCCACTGCCACCAAGGAAAAGCCCGTGATCTCTCAGGTCATTTCGGTTGGTCCCGGCGGTCTGGTTGACGGACACGAGGTCAAGATGGTCGTAAAGCCCGGCGATAAGGTCGTTGTTGCTAAGTACGCCGGCACCGAGGTCAAGCTGGACGATCAGGAATACTCCATCGTTCGTCAGTCTGACATTCTGGCAATTGTTGAATAATTAGGAGGAACGAAACTATGGCAAAAATGATCGAATACGGCGAAAGCGCCCGTAAGAAGCTGCAGAACGGCATTGACTGCCTTGCAAACACTGTGAAGGTCACCCTTGGCCCCAAGGGTCGGAATGTTGTCCTTGGTAAGAAGTATGGCGCTCCCCTGATCACCAACGACGGTGTTACCATCGCCAAGGAGATCGAGCTGGAAGACGCATTTGAGAACATGGGCGCTCAGTTGGTTCGGGAAGTCGCTACCAAGACCAACGATGTTGCCGGTGATGGCACTACCACCGCTACGGTTCTGGCACAGGCCATTGTTCGCGAGGGTCTGAAGAACCTGAGTGCAGGCGCAAACCCCATGGTCATGCGTAAGGGCATGCAGAAGGCTGTTGACGTTGCTGTAGAAGCCATTAAGGCCAACTCCGAAGCTGTCAAGGGCAGCGAGGACATCGCCCGTGTTGGTACCGTATCCTCCGGTGACGAAGAGATCGGTAAGCTCATCGCCGAGGCTATGGAAAAGGTCACTGCTTCCGGTGTCATCACCATCGAAGAATCCAAGACTGCTGAGACCGGTCTGGATGTCGTAGAGGGTATGCAGTTCGATCGTGGCTACATTTCCCCCTACATGGTCACTGACACCGACAAGATGGAAGCCGTCATCGACGATCCCTATATTCTGATCACCGATAAGAAGATCTCCTCTATCCAGGACATTCTGCCCATTCTGGAGCAGATCGTCAAGGGTGGCCAGAAGCTGGTCATTATTGCTGAGGATGTAGAAGGCGACGCCCTGTCTACTCTGTTGGTCAACCGTCTCCGTGGCAGCTTCAACTGTGTCTGCGTAAAGGCTCCCGGCTTCGGTGATCGTCGTAAGGAAATGCTCCGTGACATCGCTGTTCTCACCGGCGGCACCTACTTCGCTTCCGAGCTGAACATGAACCTGCCCGATGCACAGCTCTATGATCTGGGTCGTGCTCGTCAGATGAAGGTCAACAAGGACACCACCGTCATCGTAGACGGCTGCGGCGATCCCAATGCCATCCAGGCTCGGATCCATGAGATCAAGTCCTCCATCGCTGTGACCACTTCCGATTATGACCGCGAAAAGCTCCAGGAGCGTCTGGCAAAGCTGTCCGGCGGTGTAGCTGTGATCCGTGTTGGTGCACAGACTGAGGTCGCTATGAAGGAGCAGAAGCTCCGTGTTGAAGATGCCCTCAATGCTACCCGTGCCGCCGTTGAGGAAGGCATCGTAGCCGGTGGCGGCACTGCCTATGTCAATGCTATCCCCGCTGTTGAGGCACTGCTGGACAGCCTCAACGGTGACGAGAAGACCGGTGCTGCTATCATTGCCAAGGCTCTGCAGGCTCCCATTCGCCAGATTGCAGAGAATGCCGGTGTTGACGGCTCCGTGGTTTATGAGAAGATCAAGAACAGTGGCAAGGTCGGCTTCGGCTACAATGCTTATACTGCTGACTACTGCGACATGATCCCCACAGGCATCGTGGATCCCACTAAGGTTACCCGTTCCGCACTGGAAAATGCAGCCAGCATCTGC
The DNA here is from genome assembly GCA_017936205.1 of Oscillospiraceae bacterium. Taxonomy (GTDB): domain Bacteria; phylum Bacillota; class Clostridia; order Oscillospirales; family Oscillospiraceae; genus JAZOXB01. The sequence goes on along the minus strand of JAGBGB010000011.1, from coordinate 3,452 downwards.
GCCTGCATCCTGACCACTGAATCCCTGGTCGTTGATAAGCCCGATCCTGCTGCTGATGCAGCCGCTGCAGCTGCCGCAGGCAATATGGGCGGTATGTATTGATCCCCAAATAAGGAAAAGATGGGGCTGCCTTGCTAAAAACAGCAAGGCAGCCCCAACGTGCCATAGGAAAGGAGGGCGGCAATGGCAAAGAAGAAACAGAATACCACAGGAGATGGGGCAGCTTGGTTGGTGTTGCTGCTATGTCTGGGCTTCGTTGCCTTTTCCGTGTACCATGCTCGGGATCATTCACCCACTTCGGATACACCCAAGGGGACAGAACCCACCGAAACCACGCAGGTTCATATGCAATGGGCAGATTCCGACGGTCTGTTTTCCGACGACCTTTTCGCACCGATCACAGAAGCTCCTCCCACTGAGCCAACCACAGCTCCAACCACCGTAGCCCCTACGGAAGCGCCTACCACCATCAGCCCAACAGAACCAATTGGTTTCTCTAAGGATGATCCCCTGTTGGTTCTGGTAAATCGGGATCATCCCTACGAGCCAAGCTCCCCTCCCGCACTGAGCAATTGGAAAAACAGCGGGATCCAAGTAGCTTCCGTTGCCTATGATGCTCTGGTAGCCATGCTGAGTGCCGGAGAACAGCAGGGCTTAAACTTCGTAGTATGCTCCGGATATCGGTCTAAGGAATTACAGGAGCAGCTTTTTAATGAGGATGTGGATCTGCGAATGTCCTGGGGTCAGAGCTACGAAGAGGCTTGGGCAAACACCGCCCTATTTACCATGCCTCCCGGCTGCAGTGAGCACAACACCGGCTTGGCTTTAGACATTGTTTCACTACATAATCAGCACCTAGACTCCACACAGGAACAGACGAAGGAGACCCAATGGCTGCAGGCTCATTGCTGGGAATACGGCTTCATTCTCCGATACCCCAAGGACAAGCGAGATGTTACCGGCATTTCCTACGAATCCTGGCACTACCGTTATGTAGGGAAGGCTGCTGCCAAATACCTAACAGAGAATTCCCTGACCTTGGAAGAATACCATGCCCAACAGTCTTAAAATACCGCTGCCTCCCATGACACCTGTCCATGGGAGGCAGTTCTTATAAAAAATTCTGAGGTATGTAGCTAATCCTTAATAATGGCGATGTCTTGACCGCCAAATCAGCCAAGCAATCATGCCGATCAGAGCAAAAACACCCGCAACGCCGAAGGTGATCAGCAGCCAGCGGCCCACAGTTCCATCCTTGACCATCCGTTCCTCTCCAATGTAATAACTGGAGTTATTACGCTGGGTCGTCGGCTCTGTAGCTTCTGTTTCCTGTACTCCCTCCAGCTTGTCAACATAGGCGCAGACCACCTGATTCAGCATACCAAGGAGTTCATCTCCCCTCTCGCTGTCCTTAACCGATGCAACCAGCAGGAAATTCTGGGGAGCCGAAACCTCTGCAATGGCAGTCACATAATCCCCGTCCGTTCCACGGATCTGCAACACCGGATACTTCACTGTACCGTCTGCAAAGGCTTCTACCTTCTGGATCATGCTGTAATTTGCCATCAGATCTCCGAAGAGTTCCGGCTGGAGAGAGATCTTCCGAATGCAATTCATAAGGAATTCCACACTGAGGACCTGTCCATTCCAATACTCTGCAGGCAGAGCTTCCGTTGCCACTGCCCCATATCTCTCGTTGATCAGCTCCATGTATTGCATAGAAGTGCCAATATATGCCTGCATCTTCTGGGTGACACCATCCTCACCGAGGATAATGCTGTGGTAGCGGCAATCGGACAGAGTCATGTTATCGATCATAAACTCTTCCTGATCCGGAAGCTCCGGTTCAAAGCTCCCCTTGCTCTCTTCCTCATAGAAGTACATGTGCAGGGGCAGATTCCGCAGCCTCCCAACGGGGACAAAGCGATCTGCACAATATGTATAGCTGTCTCCGCTTTGAATATTATAGTAGCTCATAGAGAAGTTTGACTGATTCAGCCCCTGCTCCTCCATAAATGCCTCTATCTCTACCCTTAGTCCCGACTGGGGTGCAGCAAAAACCTGCCCACAGAGCAGGAAGCAAAATAAAACACAAACAACTCGCTTGAACATGCCTATTCTCCATTCCTTATTACAGCTATTTCCTGTCTCGGAAAACACAACCTTAGTGAACGCATCATATTATACCATCTTTCACAAGAAAAATAAAGTCCCAAAATGAAAAATCCTGAGTCTCTTTTCCCCACATCTCTCCAAAATCACTTGACTGTCTCTTTTTTTCGCTATATAATAGGAGGAGCATCTATTACTTTACATCCCCAACGGAGGAACGCATCATGGCCCAATTCTGTACATGCTGTGGAAAGCCCTTGCCGATCACCGGCATCTGTCCCTGCGGCAAAAACATTCCGAATAGCTCTCCCCCCTACCCTTCACCCTCTGACAACATGTGGGAATCAACTCCTCCTGCACCTCAGAGGGATACAGAGCTCTACGAGACCCCACCAAAAGCAGAGTCCAATGTGGAGAACCTTCCGGAGGAATTCGAAGAGGAATTCTACGAAGAAGATTTTAACGAGTCGGAAACGGCTCCTCCCCCCACAAAGGCACGAGATAGCTTCGGTGTCCGGCAAACCATATCCCAACTCTTCAACACCCTAATCAGCTATTGCAAGGATCCTCTGGGAACCTGCCACGCTCTGGCACAGGAGCCACGGTTACGCAGCAGCCTGTCTCTGGTCGTCATAACGTTCTGTCTTTCTGCCATAGGGACACTGGCGCTGGGGATCATGCATCTGGAAGACTTCTTTTTCCGGTGGTTCTGCGTGGGCTTTGTCGCTCCTGCGGCAGCCTTCGGCGGCAGTCTCCTGTTCGCTCTCCTTCTGACGCACTTAGAACAGCGTGCCCTGCTCCAAGAATCCATAAACATTCCTCCTAAGCCGAATCTCTCCGTTTTACTCTCCACCATAGCCGCTTCTTCGATCTTCCCCATTCTCCTTCTGGCAGCCTCCGCCTTGCTGTCCCTAATAGACGATAGCCTACAGCTATTCCAGTTTTTTGCTCTGCTGATCCTGATCACATGGGTGCTCAGCCTGATTCTCAGTCTATTCTCCGTATGCCGGATCCATTTCCGTCCTCTTACTCTGTTCCTTTCCATCGGATTCCTTTTCTTAGCACTGGTCACTATGCGAACCCTGTGGGTATGGTTCCTAACAGGCGAATTTCAATTCGCCCTGTATCTGCCACTGGGCTTGTTCTTCGGAGGCTTCTAACAAAATACCCCCAACCCGGATTTGTCGCTCCCTTCGGTCGAGTGGAAAGTTGAAAGTGGAAAGTGGAAAGTTGTCGGTATCCCCTGCGGGGATGATATTTAAAAAATAAAACTAATTAAGGTTATCACCTTTAATAAGCAAGGCACAATATGTTGATCCCTTTTTTGCAGAATCATTTTG
>JAGBGB010000110.1 GCA_017936205.1 Oscillospiraceae bacterium | reverse complement strand
GGTGAAGGAATGCTCCTCACGGGGGCGCCATTCACGCTTGGCATAGAGATAGGCTTGAATATGGTCAATGAGGGTCCTTCCGTATTCTGCGCCGTCATGGGGATGGACGGCAACTCCCGGCTTCTTGTCCACAAGGATCAGATGCTCGTCCTCATAGACAATGTTCAGCTTGGGTGTGGTCACGGTCAGATAAGCATTGTCCTCTCGAGGGGCATCGAAAAATTCATCATTGATATAAAGCTGCAGGGTGTCGCCCTGCACAAGGCGGTCATCCCGATTGGCACGGGCATTGTTCCGCTTGATCCGCTTCAGGCGAATGTACTTCTGAGCGAGGGATGCGGGGAGAAGGGGGACGGATTTTGCCAGAAAACGATCCAGTCGCTGACCGGCATCGTTGGGCCCGATCGTAAATTCTTTCATCAAAAATACCTCCAGTCATGTATACTATGCGCCAGAATGAGCAGAATGTCAAGATTTTTTTCGATAATTTCCGGAATGAAAAAAATAAAGAAAATAATCGAAAGAAAGGGGAAAAAACATTTGACAAAATCGGAACTTTCGTTTATAATATAGGGCGTACGACTATGAAGTAGGAGATTGCGATGCTGTTAGGTCTATCCACGATCCTTCGGACTCCCGATGCGGTGCTTCCTTTTGAGGCATCACTGGATCTGAGTGATTTAAAATTTGGTAGCAGCTACCCCGTAAGTGAGCCTGTTCAGGCTGTGGGAAGTGTTCGGAATACTGCAGGAGTCCTGATCCTCCGTGCAAATATCCGCACTGTGCTCCACGGAAGCTGCGATCGCTGTGCTGTGGACTTCAGCCGTGAGGTATCCTATGATGTAGAAGCGGTTCTCACCCGTGAGTTGGAGAATGAGGACGAGGCGGACGAGTGGACCTTCCTGCTCGAGAACGATCATGCTGATCTCGACGATATTCTTACAACGGCATTCGTACTGAATATGGATTCCAAACTGCTGTGCAAGCCGGACTGCAAGGGTCTGTGCTTCCGCTGCGGCAAGAATCTAAACGACGGAGCTTGCGACTGTCGACCGGAATCCGATCCCCGCTGGGCTGTCCTTGGGCAGCTGTTGAAGGATAAAGAATAAAAACCATTTACTCTGACCAAGGAGGTGTCATTCATGGCTGTTCCCAAGTGTAAAGTTTCCAAGGCAAGACGGGATAAGAGACGTAGCTCTCATTGGAAGCTGTCCGTACCCGGCATCGTAGCATGCCCCAAGTGCGGCGAAGCTCGCCTGCCTCATAGAGCTTGTAAGAAGTGCGGTACCTACAACGGACGCGAAGTTCTTCCTGTTGCTGAGGAAAAGTAATTTACAGAATTGAGAAAAGAGGAAGGGTATAGATACCTTCCTCTTTTCTCTTTATGGAGGAAACGTATTATGGAAATCAGATCTGCAAAAAAAGAGGATATCCCTGCTCTGTTGAAGCTGCTGCGTCAGGTTTTGACCGTTCATCATGTTGGCCGCCCCGACCTGTTCAAGCCAAATGCGGAGAAGTATACGGCACCGGAGTTAGAGGAGATCCTTTCCGATCCTAAGCGACCGATCTTTGTGGCTGTGGAGGAGGATCGGGTCTTGGGCTATGCCTTCTGCATCTATCGGCAGATCCTTGGAAGCCATATTCGCACGGATATTCAGACCCTTTACATTGACGATCTCTGTGTGGATGAGGCTTGCCGAGGGCAGCAGGTGGGAACCGGGCTCTATGAGTATGTTCTGTCTGTGGCAAGGCAGAACCACTGCTATAATGTGGAGCTGAATGTGTGGGCATGTAATGAGAGTGCACTGGCTTTCTATGAAAAAAGAGGCATGAAGCCTCAGAAAATTGGAATGGAAACCATTCTTTAAGGAAATTCTCGTTGCAAAAATACGGAATCTGTGCCATAATATCCTATATGAAGGAAGGAGAGAGGACCTATGCCGAAGCCTTTAATTGCAATTGTGGGTAGACCCAATGTGGGGAAATCCATGCTGTTTAATAAATTGACCGGTTCCCGTACTGCCATTGTGGAGGACACTCCCGGTGTGACTCGTGACCGTATTTATGGGGACTGTGACTGGAACGGTCGGGAATTTGAGATCGTAGATACCGGTGGTATCGAGCCCAATACCGACAGTGAAATGCTGAAGTTCATGCGCAGACAGGCGGAGATCGCCATTGAAACCGCCGATGTGATCGTCATGGTCACAGATATTAAGACCGGCGTGACCGCTGCGGATCAGGATGTGGCAACTATGCTCCTGCGGAGCAAGAAGCCTGTTTGTCTGGCGGTGAACAAGTGCGACTCTATTGGAACCATGAACCCGGATATTTATGAGTTCTATGCTCTGGGTCTGGGGGATCCCATTGAGGTATCTGCTGTTCACGGACACGGTACCGGGGATCTGCTGGACTGGTGCGTGGAGCACTTCCCGGAGGAGACGGAGGAAGAGGACGAGGGCGAGATCATTAAGGTCGCCATCGTAGGAAAGCCCAATGTGGGTAAGTCCAGCCTGCTGAATCGGATCCTTGGTGAAGAGCGAGTGATCGTATCCAATGTGGCAGGCACCACCAGAGATGCCATTGACAGCTATTTCGAGAACGAATACGGCAAGTATCGCTTCATCGACACTGCGGGTATGCGGCGGAAGTCCAAGGTGGACGATGCCATTGAGAAGTATTCCAATATGCGCTCCATTGCAGCCATTGACCGCGCGGATGTGTGCCTGATCCTCATTGATGCCAACGAGGGTGTTACGGAGCAGGATACCAAGATCGCAGGTCTGGCTCATGAGGCAGGGAAGGCCTGTATCATTGTGGTCAACAAGTGGGACATGGTGGAGAAGGAAACCAATACCATGAGCCATATGACTGAGGACATCCGTCGGGATCTGGGCTATATGCCCTATGCTCCCGTGCTGTTTATCTCTGCCTTGACCGGTCAGAGAGTGGGCAAGCTCTATGAGCTGATCAACTATGTGGCAGATCAGGCTGCTATGCGCATTACCACCGGTATGCTCAACAACATTCTGGCAGATGCCACTGCCCGTGTGCAGCCTCCTACAGATAAGGGGCGCAGACTGAAGATCTACTATATGACCCAGGTTGGGGTAAAGCCCCCTCATTTTGTGATCTTCTGCAATGATGCAAGACTGTTCCACTTCTCTTATCAGCGGTATCTTGAGAATCAGATCCGTGCCGTATTTGGCTTGGAGGGAACTCCCATTCGGATCACCATCCGTCAGAAGGGCGAGAAGGAGGACTAAGAATGAACTGGTATCTCGTAGCCGTAGCTCTCATTGGCTATGTGCTGGGCTGTCTGAACGGAGCCATTGTGGTTTCCCGTTTGGTCAAGCACGAGGATGTGCGGGAAAAGGGCAGCGGCAATGCCGGATTGACCAACTTCCTGCGGAACTATGGGGGAATTACGACCTTCTTAGTGATATTCTTAGATGTGGGTAAGGTGGTTCTGGCTTGCATCCTTGCCAAGCTCCTTTGCCCGGAGCAGGCAGACCTGGCAAAGATGCTGGCAGGTGTCTGCGCTATGGCGGGGCATATGTTCCCCATATTCTTCGGCTTCCGTGGAGGCAAGGGCATTCTCAGCGGTGCTGCAGTAGCAGGGATGATGGATTGGCGGATCCTTGTGATCGTCTTGTCACTGTTCGTGCTGGTGGTGGCATTTACCCACTATGTTTCCCTGGGCTCCATTTTAGCTGCTACGGCCTTTGGGGTGCTGTTTTTTGTGTTCTTCCCGAATCAGCCTTGGATCTATTGCTTGGGGCTGGTGATCGCTGCCCTTGCGATCTATAGGCATCGGGGGAACATCCGGCGCCTGCTCCGTGGAGAGGAACGGAAGACCTATTTACGCAAATCAAAGAACAAGGAGTAATGGTATGAAGATTCTTGTGGCTGGCAGCGGCGGCTGGGGTACAGCTCTGGCTCTTGTGCTGCTGAAAAACGGAAATCAAGTCAGCCTCTGGTCCTATTGCCAAGAGGAAAGTGAAAATTTAGCCAAAACTCTACGCAACCCCTTCCTGCCCGGTGTGGAGCTTCCTGCGGAAATGGACTTCACCTTCTCCTGCCAGGCTGCTGCACATGCGGATATGGTGGTATTTGCCACGCCCTCCTTTGCAGTTCGTTCTACGGCAAAGAGCTTCCTGCCCTATCTCCGTCCCGATGCTGTCTTGGTTTGTGTGACCAAGGGCATCGAGCAGGGCAGCGGCTACTGCATGAGTCAGGTCATTGAAGAGGAAACCGGGAGAACGGTCGTGGCTCTTTCCGGCCCCTCTCATGCGGAGGAGGTCTCCCGTGGGATCCCTACGGGAGTGGTTGCTGCCTGCAGGGACAAGGCTCTGGCAGAACGGGTTCAGGCGACCTTTATGCGTGAGACTCTGCGAGTCTACACCTGCCCCGATACCCTTGGGGTGGAGCTGGGGGCAGCTCATAAGAATGTGATCGCTCTGTGCGCCGGTGTCTGTGACGGCATGGGCTATGGGGATAATACCAAGGCTCTGCTGATGACCAGAGGTCTTGCGGAGCTGGCTCGTCTGGGTATGGCTATGGGTGCAAAGCGTGAGACCTTCGCCGGTCTGGCAGGTGTGGGGGATCTGATCGTCACCTGTACCTCCATGCACTCTCGGAACCGCCGTGCGGGGATCCTGATCGGCAAGGGCTACGGAGCCCGGGAAGCCATGAAGGAAGTAGGTGCTGTGGTAGAAGGCTACTATGCAGCCAAGTCTGCCTGGGAGCTTGCAGGGAAGTATGGGGTGGAAATGCCCATTACCCAGGCTGCCTACGAGGTGCTCTATGAGGGGAAGGATCCCCATGATGCCATTAACAACCTGATGCTGAGACAGAAAACCAGCGAGGTGGAGGATGCAGCATGGGCAAGATGAATTCAGAATGGAAACGAACAATTAAATTTGTGTTGTTTTCTATTTCCGCAGGCATCATTGACGCACTGTCCTATACCCTGTGCAACGAGCTTTTTGGCTTGGAACACTGGATCAGTCAGATCATCTCTCTGACACTGTCTGTGATTTGGAACTTTACCTTTAATCGGAGGTTTACCTTCCAGTCTGCCGGCAATGTACCCATTGCTATGCTGAAGGTTGCTGCTTTCTATGCGCTCTTTACTCCGGCGACAGCTTGGCTAACCCATTATTGGACCGAGGTGCTGCAGTGGAACGAGTATGTGATCAAGGCTCTGACCATGCTGGCCAATTTGGTGCTGGAATTCCTGTATCAGAAGTACTTCGTCTTCAAGGACTCTATGGACACCAATGAGCTTGCCAAGAAGTCGGAGAATGCTGCCAAGAGATCATAATCAAAAAACTGTTTCAAATGATGCTGTATTATTTGAAACAGTTTTTTCGCTTTTTTGTAATTTGTTCTTGAAAAAATGTTTTTTCGGAGTATAATGGATGTATTGAAACTGTTATGCTGGTTTCTTTTTGCTGTTTTCGTTGTTTGAGGAATATTATGGAATATAGAAACAAAATGCAGCAAATACATAACTATATCTGAATCGAGGTGAACGATGATGCGAAAGCCCTATACTTCGCCAATGCTGATTTGCGAGGAGTTACATCCGGAAACCATGCTTTGCGGTTGTGATTATAAAAACCCCTCTGTAAATGAGGAATGGCACTGTGCCTTCGATCCTGATGGGCTGGGATTTACCCTTTTTGCCCAGGGCTGGGATAACTGCCAGAACAAAACCGGAAAATTCGGAAACATACAGTTCTGCGTTCAGGCCAGCGAAGCCATGGTATTTGGTTCTTAAGAATCGCTTTGCCTGCTGTGCGTTTATTTATGTATGATGAAAGGAGCAATGATAATGAAGAAAATCAAATGGCAACGGTTACTTGCGTTCATCTGCCTGACATTGGTGATCTCTACGGTCAGCAGCCTGTTTATCGGCTTCTATCAGGCGGCTGCGGCTGCCAGCATAAGGATCACTTTTGGCTCAAACGGTAATTGGCAGACTTATTTCTCTGCCTATGCGGATGCAGCGTATGTGACCCAGGGTGGTTCCACCACAAAGTTCCAATCCAAGGAAACTGCTGACGGTGCCACAGAGGGAAGCTGTGATCCTCAGATCAAGCTGTACAAGGGCGGCATGAACTATAAGCGTGCAACCAATGATATTATTCAGGTGAAGCTGCAGATCGCCAGCTTTACAGACAAGACGGCGAACCCCGGTTCCATTAAGTTCTACCTCGGCAACACAACCTCTGATATTAAGGAGGCCAATGCTGTTGCATTGAAAAATGTGGACTGGAGCAATGTCGGTGAAGAGAGCTCCAACTATCAGGTTGTAGAAGCTGTAATTCCTTCTACACTGAGCACCATCAATGTGATGCGTATCGACATGCCTGATGGCGGCACCTATACCCAGTGTGTATTCCGTCTGGTTGACATTTACATGGGACCTCGCTCCGGTGCGCCCTATACCAATGCCAACAGAAGGGTTACTTATAGCTATAAGAATGCGTCCAATACTACGGTTACCTCCTCAGAGTTGGTTGCCAATGGTCAGAAGCCGGTTAGTGTTCCCACGGTCTCCACTGTTACCTCCGGAACGACCCAGTATGCTGCCAAGAATACCTGGACAACCGGCTCCACTACCGGTATCACTGCCGCTACCATTAAGAATACGGCTGTTACTGCCGATATCACCTATACTGCTGAGTACACCACCAAGTATAAGGTTACCTTCAATTATAAGGCACAGGATAACACGGCTACTTCCAAGTCTGTGTGGATAGCACATAACGCTACTCCCGGCAACAATGTTCCCACTCCACCTACCAATCCTCAAACCAGCGGAACAACCCATACTCGCCAACGGTTTTTAGGTACATGGGGAGGGGTGGCCACTGCCACGGTCAAGACTACAAAGATCACCGGAGCAAAAACCTATAATGCCGACTATATTACTCAGTGGCAGATCCTATACTCCAACTACCGCGAATCCTACGACGGCGGTCAGGTCACAACGGAAGAATGGGTGGATAACGGACAGAAGCCCACGAAATACAAAGGTAAGGATACCTATGTTCGAAACGCTGCGGGGGATTCCCAGCATATCATTGTAAAGATCGTCCGCGAGACTACCAGTAACGGTACAACAAACAAGGAAGAGTATACGGAAAATTTCGATGATGCTTACGATTTTGTAGCAGATCGAAATGTGGTTTACAGATTCACCTATAATGCCCAATATCTGGTTCGGTACTACAAGGCCAATAACACCACAGTTCTCAATAGCCAGTGGGTCACGAATACCAAAAAGCCCACAAAGCCTACCGCTGAGGCTGTCAGTGGAAAGACCTTTGTTGCGTGGCTGAAGAACTCCACAAGCGGAACGGCAGTGGAGCCTACGACTACAGCCATCAGTGCTCCCACCAAGTACTACCCCCGCTATCTCAGTAATGCTTTCGTCGGTTCAAGCACCAATTCCATCGTTGTTGACAGAACCGTAACCTTGAAGGAAGGCACCACCAATGCCACCCATCAGTATACCATCCGCCTGGATATTTATAATTATGGCAAGGTGCTCGACGGTTATATTAAGATCATGGATAACCTAAAGGAAGACTTTGCGGTTATAACGGACAGAAAGGTTTATCGTGTTCCTTATTTGGGCAACGGCAAGTTTGCGGACGATGGCTTGACCAGAGCACAGTTTATGGAAAAAACCGAGGCGGTTGGAGATGCTGACCCTGAGTTTGCAAGCTTAGGCAACAGCGGTAAGCATGCTTATGTTGATGATCTGAGAGTCAACGATGAAAAGACGAGAGCATACATTTGGTTAGAGGCCAAGCATAGCGGAAGTGGTGACATCGACCACCATTATTATTGTATGCACCTGTATCAGGAGGGCTATGCGGATAACTATGGAGATGTGACCGGCGGAACGGACAGAGTCGTTAGAAATTCTGATACATATAAGAAGCAAGCATACCTGCGCGAGACTGCTACGGGCGCTTCTGCAGCTCCCTACGGCTACAAGCTGGTCATGTTCTTCGATATTGATATAGAGAGAGACGGCACCATCGGCGGCAACAACCTCCCCCTCAGCCATGCCACGGAGCATTCTAAGGTGGAATACTATTCCTCTCTGACGGCCACCTCTCCTGCAACGACGATTCAGCTGTCCGACGTTCATGCAAAGAAGGGCGAAGCATGGCCCAATGCCAATGTAGAGATCCTCTATGACTTCTGCCCCCATGACTACTACATGGATCTGTATGATGTAGAGAAGACCCATGTTGTTTCCTCCGGCAAAATGAAGGCAGAAAAGACCTTTGTTCAGCCCGGTATTATTACCGTCTTAAGAAGACAGGCTTCGGGAACCAAGGCAGATCACGAAGCAAACAACTATATCATCTATGGTGGTATGTTTACCCACGGCAATGGTCCCGTCTATGTCCGTAAGTCAGAAAATGTAAACGAATATAATAAGCTGGGCTTGCCCAACACGGACTGTAACGGTGTGCGTAACGAGAAGGTTACCATTACCTATTCTGTGAAGCATAACCAGATGGGAAAGGTTGTTTACGAAACCAAGTGTATGCCCTATGAGCACAACTTCTTATCCACAAACATGCACGGCGAGGTAGTGGTAGACTTCATGAAGGATCATTCCGTTACCATTACCGCTACGGTGACCCCTGTATCCAATGCAGATGACAGCTTTGGCCGCAGTGCTGTTGCGACCACTTGGCAAAATAGCGTACAGTCTTACTATTTCGCACCCAGAATTGCGGTAATGGATACCAGCAATAACATCCCAATTCCTCTGCAGAATGAGGCAGCGGCTGCAAGCAACTTTGTGGCACAGCCCAGCTTTGAATATGGAACCCGTGCAGTTGCCGAGGATCGGGTCTTCAACATTGAGAATCCTGCAGTTGAAAGCAATAAGTATCTGTACTGGTGCTTCCGCAAGGACACTGCAAATGGCTACACCTATAACATGGGCGATCAGAATGCCCAAATTCTCCGGGGTATCCAAACCATTACTTACACCGCGCAGGCTGTGAATACCCCGAAGCGCTTTACCTCCGCTGATACCATGGAAAACAGAGATAAGGTCGTCCGTCATGCCTACTACATCCCTTCTACCTGCATTACCTACGACCAGAATGCCCTGAGCTTCGACAACATTGCAAATTGGAAGCTTGACGGAAGAGTGTCTCAGGCATTCCAGAACTACTATGTGAACAAGACAGATGCACCTACCGGGGACGATCGCTACGGCTTTGACAGCGCATGGCATAAGGAGCTTCGTTCTTCTACCTATGCTGACAGAAAGGGAAACGGTAAGGACTACAACGGCGGTGTTCGCTACACCAATGTGGATGCAACAGCTCGTAATGAGTGGGGCATCTTCACCTTCACCGGAACCGGCTTCGATCTCTATTCCCGTAACGGCCCCGATACCGGTATCATCGTTGCACAGGTCTATGAGGGTGTTCTCACCACAGAACAGCTGAAGGATAAGACACCCGTCCAGAATATTCTTGCCGACACTTATCTGGATGAAGTGACCTATTACCAGGTGCCCTCCATCCAGTGGCGTGCAGAGGATGCTTCCGGCAATCTGAAGCACGGCACCTACACCGTCCGCTTCCGTGCCTATTATCATGAGGCCTTCGACCATGAACTCTATAAGTCCGGTGGGAAGAAGGCACCTATGACCGAGGCTAAGGTTCTGGATATTATGGGCTGGGATGACAGCGTGCCCTGCAGCATCAAGCTTTCCGATGCGGCCTACCCTGCACTGACCCGTGCTGCCACGACCGGTAACTATGATGTATATATTGACGGCATTCGAGTTTACAACACTCTGGGGAATAATCTGACTCAGGCAACCGGTGATGTTTTATCCGGTGATAAAAATGCTCTGAGATATGCTGCTTATGCCATCTACAACCGGGATAAGGAAGTCAATGCCAAGTATTTCAATGTCAACGAGACTCTGGTAGATGCTGAGGATCAGCCTGCATGGAACGGTGGAGAAGCCAACGGCGTCTTCTATGTAGCAGCCAACGGCGGTTCCGACAGTCGTCCTAACGACCAATATGTGGGCTACTACATCGGTATGGAAGGCAATGTCTATATGGAGAGTGTTGACTATACCGATAGCCAGGGAAGACAGTATGTGAAGCATTACTTCCTGGATGCAAAGGGAAACAGAATTGCCGATAAGGAAACCGGCAAGTACATTTTCCAGTACTCCAAGGATAATAAGTACTACCTTGAGACCACCCCCTGGACTGTTTTGACCCCAAATGAGCTCAATCATGCTCTGGATAACAGAATTGCTTTCTACGGCGACAAGTACGATGCTGTTGGACCTGAGTTTGAGATTTATTTGACCCAGGGTAACGGTGTGGCCTTCAATGTGTCCAAGAGCGGTGCTGCTGTAACAGCGGTACATGTTAGCCTCCGTTGCTCCAATACAGGTTTGAGCAATCAGGTTCCTGTGGATGCTGAGGTCTATGATGCAAGCAAAAAGGCATGGGTAGACATTCCTGTTAGCTATAAATCCGACTTCCATGAGCAGTACTATGATGTGACAAAGTATGCCAATGCCAACGGCGGCAATGTCTACATCCGCAATAATGGCGCAAACAGCTACCTGTCCGTGATGAATGTGAAGGTGGTTGGAGGCACACCTCCCACAGCAAACACCAGAATGATGGTGGAAGCCATTGAGCTGATCCGTGGTGAGGCAGAGACTCCTGTTGTAGATGAAGGCTTGAACCTGAAGCATTCCTTGAATCTGGAAAGCGATATTTCTGTGAACTATGTTGTTCCTGCAGCAGCTTTGGAGGGAATGCAGAGCAGCTACCTGAGTGTAGAGCTTCCGCAGTACCGGGGCAACGAGCTTGTAGGCACCGAGACTGTCACTGTGAACGGCACCCTCAAGGGTGAGATGTATTACTACACCCTCAGCGGTCTCACCGCTGTTCAGATGAACGACGAGCTCAAGGCAACCTTGCATGTAGTCAAGAACGGTGAGCACTTCATCTCTGAGACAGATCACTACAGCATTGCTGCCTATGCCTTCGCCCAGCTGAATAAGGAAGATGCACCTCAGTCCCTGAAGGCTCTGTGTGCCAACCTGCTGCGCTACGGCGGAGCTGCCCAGACCTTCAAGGGCTACCGCACCGATTTCCTCGCTGACGAGGAGCTGCGTCAGGATCATCGGGCATACCTGACGGATCTGGAGACGGTTTCCTTCGGCACCACCAATGCAGTGCTGGAGGATCTGGAAGCACCCTCCGTACTATGGAGAGGCAAGGCTCTGGATCTGAACTCCAAGGTTGCTGTGAAGTTCATTGTTGATCCGACCAACTACGAAGGGGAAGCAGAGAAGCTGAGTCTGCGGATCTCTTACCTGAATGGCAAGGGCGAGGAAGAGACTGTAACTCTGACCCGGAGCGAGCTCTATGCAGAGGGAGAGCCTTATCGTGCCTTCGTATTCGACGGTCTCCTTGCAGCAGAGCTGAGAACGGTTCTGAGTGCTGCTGTTTATGACGGAGATACCCGGGTTTCTGCAACACTGCAGTATGCTGCCGATGCCTACGGCATGGGCAAGACAGGCGACCTTGGAACTCTGTGCAAGGCCCTGTTCGCATATGTTGATACAGCGGAGGCATTCTTCGCAAATTAAACAACCCAAACAAAGGGGCTGTCTCACAGCAATGTGAGACAGCCCTAAAAAATGCTTGCAGATGTAAGTCTGATTTAGCGAGACCTTGGATCCAATGGAGAATTGAAAATGGATAATTCCGATCTCGCAGTTTGATTTACCCCTTCGTAGGGGCGCGCATTGCACGTCCGGTTCATGGCGGAACGGCATGAACACAGAAACCACCGAAAATGATGTAATGTCTTCAAAATCGCAACATT
>JAGBGB010000109.1 GCA_017936205.1 Oscillospiraceae bacterium | reverse complement strand
TGCTATCGTTTTAATCGCAGATCCTTTGGCGGTGCGATTTTTGATCGACTTTTAGTTGCTGTCGTTGGTTGAGACTATATTTTGTATCTACCTTACTAAAGGTGATAGCCTAAATCGGAATTTAAAACAAAGCAAAAAGAGGAGGCTGTCAGATGGTTGAACATTTGACAGCCTCGTGGTTTTCAGTTATACGGTTTATTCTGCAGGCATTTCCTTGCCCAGGCGCTTGTACATGGTCTTCTTGACGGCACGGATGATGTTCTCGTAGCCGGTGCAGCGGCACAGGTGACCGGACAGGAGCTTGCGAAGCTCTGCATCGGTGTATTCCTTTCCGCTTTCCAGAATTTCCACGGAGCTCATAATGAAGCCGGGGGTGCAGAAGCCGCACTGGATGGCAGCCTCGTCAATAAATGCCTGCTGAATGTCAGCCAGCTCCCCATTGGGGCCAAGGAGGCTCTCCAGGGTGCGGATCTTCTTGCCGTGTGCCCAAACTGCCAGATAAATGCAGGAGTTGAAGGCTTCTCCATTAATGAGAACAGTGCAAGCACCGCACTCGCCTACCTCGCAGCCCTTCTTGACAGAGGTCATGCGGAAGTCGTTACGGAGCATATCGGTCAGGCTGGCACGGACATCTACCATCTGCTCGACGTCCTTACCATTGAGGTTGTATTTCACAAGCTTATACTGGTTCTCCATTACAGAACACCTCCTGCTCGCTTCACGGATTCCATAATGCAACGCTTTGCGGATTCTACAGCAACATGCTGACGCAGAGCCTTGGAGGCTCTCCAAGAGTCACGGGGGTTAATGTCTTCCAGAACCTTCTGTGCGAAGAGCTCGATATTCTCCATGGTGACTTCCTTGCCGGTAATGAAGGCTTCTGCAGAGGGAGCACGCATGGGAATGGGGCCTGCAACACCGTAGGCAATGCGGACACGGTCAAAGGTCTTCTTGTCCTCAGACAGACGAACATTGACGGAGCAGCCGTTGGTGGCAATGTCCAGAGCGTTACGCATGGCATACTTAATATAGAAGCCGTGAGTATTTTCGTGGCTTTCCTTAGGAATGATAATGGCGGTCTGGATCTCGCCGGGGCGGATATCTACCACCTTTGCCTTCAGGTAGAAGTCCTTAATGGGAATTCTCCGAACTCCCTCAGGCCCGGTGAGCTCTACAATGGCCTCATAGGCATGGAGGGTAGAAGCAGAGTCGGCGGAGGTCACACCGTTGCAGGTGTTGCCGCCGATGGTGCCGATATTCCGGATCTGAGGGCCACCGACCTGATCCACAGCCTCACCTAAAACCAGAATGTGCTCCTGAATCAGGGGATTCTTGGTAATATGGGAGAAGCTGGTGAGAGAACCGATCCGCAGATCGCCGTTTTCCTCCATGGTCACACCACGGAGCTCATCAAGCATAAAGATGGAAATCAGCTCCACACCTGCACGCTTGCCCTCACGCATCTGTACCAGAACATCAGAGCCGCCGGCAATAATGTGTGCTTCGGGATGAGCCAGACGAAGCTCTACAGCATGCTGTACGCTCTCGGACTCATAATAGGCTTTCATATCATACATGGCTTAGTTCTCCTTTCTCCAGGGATCGTTAATGAGGCCCGCCTCGGTAAAGTGCTTAAACAGCACATGGGGATTCATGGGCAGTTCGTTGATCGCCACACCGGTAGCGTTCATAATGGCATTGCGGATGGCAGGGGCAACGGGACATGTGGGGGGCTCGCCCAGAGACTTGGTGCCGAAGGGGCTGGTAGGCTCGGGATTCTCCACAAACTGTGCCTCTAAGTGAGGATGATCCATGGTGGAGGAGAGCTTATAGTCCAGCAGATTATTATTCAGAGGTGCACCGGTCTTCTCGTCCCACAGCAGGGTCTCAGACAGAGCCATGCCGATGCCCATAGACATACCACCGTGAACCTGTGCTTCTGCCAGCTGGGGATTGATCAGATTGCCGCAATCATGGACATTGATGATCTTCTTCAGCTGCACGCGGCACATGGGAACATCTACTTCTACCTCGGCGCAGCAGCAGCCGAAGGAGTAAGCATTGTTCTTGATCTGGTAAGAGGATTCTGCGGTCAGATGGACACTATGAGTCATGCTGTAGAGGGCTTCTGTTGCCAGCTCCTTCAGACTCATAAGCACTCTGCCGTCAATGGTACGGACGATATTGCTGTCCACAATATCCATATTGGTAATGGGGCAGCGGGTCAGCTCTACGGCATATTCCAGAATCTTTCTCTTGAGGATATTACCGGTCTGGCTGATGGAGAAGCCCACAACATAGGTCTGACGGGATGCATAGGCACCGGTACCGAAGGGAGTGATGTCCGTATCCTGAGTAGAGATCATGTGTACATCACGGTAGTCCTTCAGACCAAGGATCTCTGCAGTCATCTGTGCGTAAGCGGTGTCGGCACCCTGACCGATCTCCGTCTCACCTACCTGCACCTGCACGGAGCCGTCCTGATTCAGGACCATACGGCAGGAGGAGTGCTCCAGAGAGATGGGCCAAACAGCGGTGTTGTACCAATAGGTTGCGATACCGATGCCCTTGCGGATATCCCCGGTCTGGTTCTCATATTCCTTCCGCTTCCGATCGTAGTCCATATACTTGACTGCCTTATCGAAGCACTGGTTGAAGCTATCGTAATACAGCTCGTTCTTGGAGAAGCCGTCTACGAAGCCCACAGGCATCAGGTGCTTGCGGCGATATTCCAGAGAGTCCATACCAAGCTCCTTGGCAATATCCTCTACATGGCACTCAATGGCATAGGATGCCTGAGGCATACCGTAGCCACGCATAGCACCTGCACAGGCACGGTTGGTATAAACCGTATAGGCATTGCCGCAGTAGTTGGGGCAGGGATAGAGCTGAGGGAATGCGTTCAGACCCTTTGCTGCAATAGAATGTCCGTGGGAAGCATAGGCACCCTGATTGGAGTACAGGTCAACCTTACGGGCAACCAGAGTTCCGTCGGGACGGAGCCAGGAGGTAAAATGGAACCGCTCTGCATGGCGGATACGGTTAGAAATAAAGGTATCCTCACGGGGGATATCCAGCTTCACCGTTCTGCCGCCTACCTGCATACACAGCCATGCTGCAAGGGGCTCATAGAGGGTGTCCTGCTTGTTGCCGAAGCCACCGCCGATGTAGGGCTTAATAATACGGATCTTGCCCCAGTCTACACCCAGAGCCTGCCCCACCGTACGACGGACGATGTGGGGGATCTGGGTAGAGGAGATCACAACGATCTTCCCGGCTTCTTCATAAGCAACGGCAATGTGATTCTCAATATGGCAGTGCTGCACAGAGGCAGTATCATACCACTTGTCCACGCAGATGAGACCCGGCTCCTTAATGGCTTCTTCATAGTTGCCACGGATGTTACTGGTGTGCTTGAGCACGTTGCCGGGAAACTCCTCGTGGATCTGGGGAGCATCGGGCTCCATAGCCTTCTGCACATCCAGAACGAAGGGAAGAACCTCATATTCCACCTTTACCAGACGGGCAGCCTGGGTAGCGGCAATTTCATTCTCTGCCACAACTGCAGCTACATCGTCACCGTAGTAGCGAACGTGTTGATTCAGCAGCTTACGGTCAGCAGTATCCTGATGGGAGGGATCTGTAGACCAGGGGTGGCCTGCAGTGGGGAATTGAATGTCGGGAACATCGAAGCAGGTCAGGATCTTCACAACGCCGGGAACCTTCTCCGCCTCGGAAGTATCAATGGATTTTACAAAGCCGTGAGCAATGGTGGAACGGACGACCTTGACGATCAGGGCATTCTTGTCGCACAGATCATCTGTGTACTTGGCTCTGCCGGTTGCCTTGTCGAATGCGTCCACACGCTTCACGCTTTGACCTACATGACGGCTCATAAATGTGCCTCCTTTATATCGTCTCGTCCTTTGGGTCGTTGAATGCCAAAAGGACGGTTACTAATCTTAAACCAGACTAAAATCTTTCATAAGCACACTGTCAAAGGCAGTATTAGCCACAGGAAAAGAGTCGCACCATCCGTAGGGGCGAAGCTGTGTCTTCGCCCGGAGGACCATCGACTTAAAACAGCCTATCATAAATACAGGACAGTGTAAGGAGATGCAATTATCTCATATAATTGTTCCATTTCTCAACCATGATTCCTTGTATCATTAGGGAAATGCCACGGGCGAAGACATAGCTTCGCCCCTACAGGTGGCGTATACAATAGGTTTATAATCATACCCGTGGCTTTGCTTACGAAGAGCAAAAACCTAAATCTTTAAATCTTGCCTAAAGCCTTCAGGATCTTCTCCGGGGTCATGGGCCAGCTGCGGACCCAAACACCGCAGGCATCATGGATGGCGATGCCGATGGCAGGCGCTGCACCGTTGCAGGCGATCTCGGAAATAGACTTTGCACCGAAGGGGCCGTCCTTATCGTCTACATCAATGAGGACGGACTTGAAGTCCTCGGGAGCATCCCCGATCATAGGTGCGCCGTAGTCGGTCAGGTTTGCATTGATGCACTTGCCGTCCCGGTCCAGCACCATATTCTCATACAGGCTGTGACCGATGGACTTCATAACTGCACCATAGATCTGGGTCAGAGCGCACTCGGGGTTAATGGGTGTGCCTGCATCCTGGAGGGCATAGAACTTCTGTACCTTGATCTCGCCGGTCTTTACATTGACTGCCACCTGTGCGAAGTGTGCACCGTAGGGCACAGAGGCTGCCATGGTCACATAGCTGCCGTGGGCAACCATCTGACCTCTGCCGGTACCGCTGGTAGCGGTGTGAGTCAGCTTGTAGTAGTCAATAGATGCGCCGGTCTTCTTGGAGTAAACCTCTCCGGGAGCACGGACATCCAAATCCTCTACCGCCTCTTCCAGCTGCAGAGCAGCCTCGGCAAGGATCTTCTCCTTCAGGTTGTTGGTTGCCATCAGAGTGGCATTGCCGGAGAAGAAGGTGCCGGAGGATGCGTAGGAACCGGTATCGAAGGCACAGGAATCTGTGTCACCGGAAACAACGGTAATTCTGTCCATAGGCAGCTTGAGCACTTCGGAAACGATCTTTGCAGAAATGGTATCCAAACCTGTGCCCAGATCCGCACCGCCGCTGTTGAGGATCACCGTGCCGTCGGTTTCCAGCTTGGCAATGGCTTCTGCATGGTCCAAACCGGGAAGGCCGGAGCCCTGCATGATCATGGCAAAGCCCTTACCGATCTTCCAATCGGGATCTTCGGAAACCTCCTTCTTGCCCCAGTCGATCATTTCGCAGCCCTTTGCAATGGCTTCTTCCAGACCGCAGGAGCCAACGGGAACCACATTGCCCTCACGGCCTTCGCCCAGACCCTTGAGGATCTCAAGCATATAGCCTTCTTCGATGTGGTTCTTGGAGACCATCTCCTTGTAGTCGATGCCCAGCTTCTCAGCCAGCTCTGCCATGGCCATCATGAGGGCATAGGTTCCCTTGGGAGTGCCGTAGCCCTGATATGCACCGGCAGGGGGAGTATTGGTGTAGAAGACCTTCAGGTCATAGCCCATATTGTCTACCTTGAACAGAGGCAGGGTCTTGGAGCAGCTGTTCATGGGAACGGTCAAGCAGTGATTGCCGTAGGGGCCGGTATTGGCACAGACCTCCATAAAGATGGCGGTAATGGTGCCGTCCTTCTTGCCACCCATCTTCACACGGCAACGCATGGGGTGACGGGTGGAGTTGGCAATGAATTCTTCCTCACGGGTATTGCGGTAGTAAACGGGCTTGCCGGTGGACCAGGCTGCATAAGCAGTGAGCTCTTCTACCAGAATGTCCTGCTTGCTGCCATAGCCGCCGCCCACACGCTCTTTGATAATGTGGATCTTGTTCTCGGGAATACCGCAGACCCAGCTGCAGATGCGGCGCAGGTGATAAGGAACCTGAGTGGAGGCATTGACCACCAAACGGCCGTTCTCTACATGAGCGTAGCAAACATGGGGTTCCAGAGGAGTATGCTGGATCTGCGTGGTCTGATAGGTCACGTCTACGATCTCGTCAGCCTCTGCAAAGCCCTTCTCCATATCACCGATATGTCCCTTGTTGGAGGCTGCAATATTCTTCTGAATATTTGCATGGAGGGGGAACTGGTAGACTACCTTGCCCTCACGCTCATCTCCTGCACGGGCATTGAATTCCTCCAGATCATCGGGAGCACCGGCATTGTACTGCACGGGGCCGTTATGTACCAGAGGAGCTCCCTCTGCCATAGCCTCTTCTACAGTGAAGATGGCTTCTGTGGGTTCATATTCTACTTTAATTAAGGAGGCTGCCTTATAGGCGATCTCCTTATTTCTTGCTACGATGCCGGCAACACGGTCGCCTACATGGCGAACCTTGCGGTTAAACAGGCGGCGGTCATGGGGAGAAGGCTCGGGGTTGCCCTGTCCTGCCTGCATATAGTACACATCGGGGCAGTTCTCAGCGGTAATAATGGCAGCGACCCCGTCTAACTTCTCAGCCTCGGAGACGTCAATGCTCTTAATGTAGGCGCTGGCGAAGGGGCTGCGGAGCACATGGAGGCACCATGCGTTTGCAGGAACCTTATCCTCAACGAACACAGGCTCACCGGAAACCAGTGCAGCACCATCGATCTTGTCTACGGGCTTGCCGATGACCTCTAACTTGGGACGGAAGGAAGGCGCAATTTCGCTCTGATAAGCACCTGTGTCACGGAGCTCGATTGCCAGCTTTACTGCAAGATAGTAATGCTCATAGCCTGCATCACGGATGAAAATGCCGGTGAGGACCTCCTTGATCTCCTCTCTGGAGGGGTAGGGATTCTTTTCCAGCAGCCAGGTCAGGATCAGGGATGCAGTCGCCGCATTGTATGCACTGGCAACGATGCCCGCAGAGATCATGGCCTTCTGCACATAGTTCAGCTCTCTGCCCTTCAAAAGGCCCTCAGCAGTGCGGATCTCAGCACCCTCAGCCTGATAGAGCAGGATGAAGTTGGAGTACTTCAGCTCTCCGTTAAAAATAATGGTATCCGAACCTGCAAAGCCCTCTGCATCGTCACTGTCACGGACAGAAAGATAGCCGGTACGGTACAGAACATCTCTCAGTCGCTCTGTGGGCTCGCCCAAGAGGCGGATGTCTTCGCCGTTGATTCTGCATCTATACATATTCTTACCTCCTCAGAGAAAAGACGGTTTTGGCAAGGTATTTCTTGTACTCGGCACTGCCTGCCAAATCATCACAGAACTCCATAGTCTCGTACAAATCGGGGGTATTGCCGCAAGCCAAGCCGCTGCCCTTTACGCTCAGGGCATAAATGCCGTTACCGGCAGCTGCGATCAGGGTCGCATGGCTGGCAGAGGTATTGCCGAAACGCTTGACCCAGCCTTCCCGATCCTTCTCAATGACGATGTACATAAGCAGGCACTTGCAAGCACCCTTCAGATAATCATAAACAGGCTCTTCCTTCTCCCCCTTCGCACTTAGAGCGAGGAGCTTTGCATCTGCCACACAGAGAGCTGCAGCCAGATAGCTGTCATCCCGACGGAGAGCAAGATTGCCACCTACGGTGGCGGAATTACGCTTTACAAAAGAGGAGCAGAACTTCGCCGCATCCTTAATGAATGCAGGGATCAGATCACTTTCCACCAGCTTCTGTAGGGTGACCCGTGCGCCAATATAGATCTTGCCGTCTTTGTCTTCAATTGTGTCAAAACCCAATGCGTTAATATCGATCAGTTCTTTTCCTTCTGCAGCCCCACCCAGACGCAGGTCATCCGTACCGCCGGCAAGGTAAGCCGTGGTATCGGGGCTTGCATATCGGAGCTGGACCGCTTCGGCAGCCGTTTGAGGACGATGGATGATCATAAATCTAACCTCCTGATTGTCGAATCTCTTGCGGATGCCCGAATTTGACCCGAACACCCACTTTTTCAAATACAGTATATCATATACTCTACTTTTTTGAAAGAGAAAAAACATTATTTTTTTAATAATACAACGCTATTCACAAATTTCACTGCGGAAAATTGACAAATACAACAACAATCATAGGCCATGCTTCATAAATCAACACCAAAGCATTTCAAAGCAACCCACCTCATACACCCCATTTCTCTTCAAGCACTATAACCGCATACACCAAGCCCACTCCCCTATCCCCCTTTCAAAGGTTTCCTTGACAAGCCCCCAAGCATATAGTATCATACAACCAATATACAGCATCCATACCCCAATCACCTTTCAAATTCCGATTTATCGCACTACTTCGTTCACCGCTGCGTAGGGGCGCGCAT
>JAGBGB010000108.1 GCA_017936205.1 Oscillospiraceae bacterium | reverse complement strand
GGGATCCCCTGACTCTTGGCATAGGCAACGAAGTCTGCCACGATCAGGAAGTAATCCACATAGCCCATTTTACGGATCATGGACATCTCATATTCCAGCCGCTGTCCGTAGCCCTCCGGGTCGGTAGGGTAACGCTTCTCATAGCCTGCCCAGCACAGCTCCGTGAACCAGCCCCAGGCATCGTAGCCCTCAGGGTACTGGAACTGGGGCAGGTGATAGTTGCCGAAGGTAAATTCCACATTACAGCGGTCTGCGATCCGCTGGGTATTCTCAAGGGCTTCGGGAAGATTGGGGAACAGTGCCCTCATTTCCTCCTCGGATTTCAGATAAAATTCCTGGGTCTCGAAGCGCATCCGATCGGGATCGTCTACGGTCTTCCCCATTTGGATGCACATCAGCACATCCTGCATTTGGCTGTCCTCACGGGTCACGTAATGGGCATCGTTGGTGGCAACCAGAGGCAAGCCCGTATCCCTTGCCAGACGGAGGATGTCCCGATTCACCGTCTTCTGCTCCGGGATCCCGTGATCCTGAAGCTCCAAATAATAATGCTCCGGACCAAAAATACGGGACATTTCCAAAGCGTGAGCCTTGGCTCCCTCATAATCCCCCATACGCAGTCGCTTGGGGATCTCTCCTGCCAAACAGGCAGACAGGGCAATTAAGCCCTCGGAATGCTGCCGCAGCAGCTCCGTATCCACACGAGGCTTGCGGTAGAAGCCGTCTAAGAAGCCCTTGGAAACCAAGTAGCTCAGGTTCCGATAGCCTGTTTCATTCTCACACAGCAGCACCAAATGCCGAGCCTCATCATCGGCTCCATGCTGCTTATCCTGCATGGAACGGGGTGCCACATAGACCTCACAGCCAATGATGGGCTTCACCCCCGCCTTCTTGCAGGCGCGATAGAAATCAATGACTCCATACATTACACCGTGATCCGTAATGGCAACGGCAGTCTGTCCCAGTTGGGCGACATGGTCTGCCAGCCTTCCAATACGGCAAGCACCGTCTAAAAGGCTGAATTCTGTATGGACATGGAGATGTACAAATGCCATAATGACCTCCTCAGCCGCCTTGGGAGCCTTCCCCCTTGGCCGCTTCTGCTTCCTTTGCAAGCCGAATGAGCTTGCGGATCCTGTGATTCACTGCGGACTTGCTCAAGGGAGGGACATGGAGCTGTGCCAGCTCTGCCAGATTCTCCTCCGGGTAGTCCACCCGAAGTCGGGCGGTTTCCTGCAGCTTCTCCGGCAGCTGGGACAGGAGCCCCTGTTCCTCCAATTTCTCAATAGCTGCGATCTGTTCCCCTGCCGCAGCAACGGTCTTATCTAAATTGGCAGAATCGCAATTGGTCTTCCGATTGGCAATATTCCGCCAGTTCTTGTTGATCTTCGCCTCCATGACCGCCATGGCGCTAATGGGGGCACCTATTACAGTCAGAACCGTTTCGATGATCTCACTTTGCTTAAAGTAGAGAATATGGCTGCCCTTCCGCTCCGTTAGCTTGACTGTCAGGTCCATATCTCTCAGCAGATTTTCAGTTTCTCTGCTGGCACTGCGGTGGGTGGTAGACAGCTCCAAGTGATACCGCTTCTCCGGATCTGTCACAGAGCCCCCTGCAAGGAAGGCTCCACGGAGGAAGGCACGCCGACAGCAATCCTTCTCTAAAAGGGCAAAATTCACATGGAGCACAAGGCTGTTCACAATAGAGAAGCCGCAGAGCTCAAAGATCCGCTCTAACTTCTCCCTGTCGTGGATGGCAAACAGCAGCTTCCCCCCTGCCCCCTCTGTAGGAAGCTGGTCAAAGCTGACTCCCAATGCCCTGCGGAACAGCTTCGGCAGCCGCTGGGCAAAGTCCACGCTCTCGGTCACGATCCGTATTTCCTCCGCCGTGAAGGTATTGGAGAACAGCAGTACCCCAAGAGCTTCCCCCAGAGCACAGCAGCCTCGCTCCACCTCCTCACGGCATAATTCATTTTTTACTTCAGCAGAAAAGGACATACTTGTTCCTCCGCCTTTCTATTTTATGACTCCCTTGTCGCCCAGAGTCGAACCTCCGGCTCCAGCAGGATGCCGCTGTGCTCCTGCACCCGCTGCTGTACCTGCTCCACCAGAGCCAGTACATCTGCCGCAGTGGCACCGCCCAGATTGACCACGAAGCCGGAATGCTTCTCCGACACCGCAGCCCCACCGACCTGCAAGCCCTTCAGTCCTGCCTCTTGGATCAGCGCAGCCGCATAGCCCTGTGCAGGGCGCTTAAAGGTGCTGCCTGCAGAAGGACGATCCAAGGGCTGAGATGCCCGACGCTTCTCATTAAGCTCGTAGATCCGATTGCGGATCTCTCCTTCCTCTCCGGGCAGGAGCCGGAAGCGAGTACGGAGAATGATCCCTTCTTTCCCTTGGAAGCAGCTGTTCCTGTAGGAGAAGCCCTGTGCCTCTCCCTCGATCCATGTGCAGTTTCCGTCTAAATCCATGAATTCCGTAGCAATTGCCACATCCTTGATCTCTCCGCCGTAGGCACCTGCGTTCATATAGACCGCTCCACCTACGGTGCCGGGAATGCCGTGGGCAAATTCCAGCCCCGACAGATTGTTCCGAGCCGCAAACATGGCAGTCTGTGCCAGAGTCATCCCTGCCATGGCTTCCATTTGGTTGTCAGGCAGCAGGGTCAAGCCCATGAAGCAGTCCCGCAGGCAGATCACCAACCCACGGATCCCCTCATCGGGAGCTAAAATATTGGTTCCTGCCCCAAGGATCATAGGCTTGATCTCACAGCTCTTTGCAATGGCAAGGATCTGCGCCAGCTCCCGGGGCTTGTTGGGGAAAACCATAACCTCCGCAGGCCCTCCGATCCGGAAGGAGGTGTGTCGGGAAAGGGGCTCCTCCATTTTGATCATAAAAGCAGGAAAACCCTCCTTTAAGGCTGCTTTCAGTTGTTCCATCTTATTCATAACGAACCTCCCGATAATCAATGCATACTCAACCATTATATTGAATTTATTATACCATATTTGTCATTCTTTCGCAACGATT
The DNA here is from genome assembly GCA_017936205.1 of Oscillospiraceae bacterium. GTDB lineage: Bacteria > Bacillota > Clostridia > Oscillospirales > Oscillospiraceae > JAZOXB01. The sequence continues at coordinate 1,709 of JAGBGB010000108.1, read as the reverse complement.
CCGAAGAAATTTTACATACTGTTCGAAAAAACCACTCAGCGTTTCCCGAACATCACAAAGGAGCTGCCGCAGCAAGCCCACTGCAGCAGCTCCCGTACAGGATCTTCATAAAAACAACACAGCATTGCGCTGTTTTGGGTCAGAATCGCTTGGCATTATTCTCCACCATATAGCGGTTCATGTTCTCGGTAAACTCCATAGCGGAATTGTAGCCCATTTTCTTCTGACGATTGTTCATAGCGGCAATTTCCAGAATGATGGCAAGATTCCGACCGGGCTTCACAGGGATGGTAATGGCAGGGATCTTGATCCCCAGCAGATCCACGCACTGCTCCTCCAGCCCCAGACGGTCGAAAACCTGCTCATTGCTCCACGGAACGATGTTGATGACCAGATTCACAGCGGTCTCCTTCTTGATGGAAGCCATACCGAAGAGCTTGGCAACATTGATCACCCCGATGCCACGGATCTTAATATAATTCTGGATCAGCTCCGGCGCATCTCCCATGAGAGTATTATCTGCCACACGGCGGAGCCGAACCGCATCATCTGCGATCAGGCGATGTCCACGCTTCAGCAGCTCTGCAGCGGTCTCACTCTTACCGATGCCGCTTTCCCCCATAAGCAGCAAGCCTTCGCCGTAGACCTCCACCAGAACCCCGTGACGGGTCATTTGGGGTGCAAGAGCATTCTTCAGATAGGAAATCAAAGAGGACACGATGTAGGATGTGGCCTCCATGCAGCGCAGGACTGTAATATCATATTTCTTCGCCATTTCCAGACATTCGGGGGTAGGCTCTACATTTCTGGCAAAAATAATGGCAGGGATCCGCTTCTCAAAAATTTTCCCGAACACCTCCAGCAGCCGCTCATGGCTGAGAGTCTGGATGTAGGTGTACTCCACATTGCCGATAACCTGCAAGCGGAGGGGTTCGAAATGATCAAAAAAACCCGCTAAGGGCAAGCCGGGACGGGTCACTTCCTCAACCATAACAGCAACCTTATCATAGTCTGTAGAAGCATAAGCTACCTCCAGACGGAAGGCTGCAACAACATTTTTCAGCAGTACGCTGTTAGGGTTCATCGCCATAGTTTTCTTCTCCTCTCATGAACTTCCGCCAGTATTATATATGATAAAAAGGAATTTCGCAAGTATTACAAAAAAATTTATATTTTTCAAATTTTCTGCTTGCTTTTTTCTCGGTTTTCTGCTATGATATAGACCGATGTCTTAGAAGCATGAATTTCCCCATGATTGGAGGTGCAGCAATTGGCAAAATGTGATATTTGTGGCAAGGGTGTTACCTTTGGTATTAAGGTCTCTCACTCCCACAGACGCTCCAACCGTACCTGGAAGCCCAATGTAAAGCGTGTTAAGGCTATCGTTGACGGCTCCCCCCGCCATGTGTACGTCTGTACAAGATGCCTCCGTTCCAACAAGGTTGAGCGCGCCATCTAATTTCATGAACAAATCAGACAAGCTTCGGCTTGTCTTTTTTGTTTTTCTCCCCTCTTTCCCACACCCCCCACCACACTTCGCTCCCTTCGACGTCCCAAAGGAGAATTCCCGATTCAGGTTATAACCTTTCATAAGCAAACCGCTATATAGCAAGGCCTTCAGCGAAAATCACGCGCTGTAGGGGCGAAGCTGTGTCTTCGCCCGTGGCACTACGATTTTGAACCATACTCAAAAAGAACGATGCTCTTTG
>JAGBGB010000107.1 GCA_017936205.1 Oscillospiraceae bacterium | reverse complement strand
TGCGGTACTCGTTGAATGTTGTCGCGCCGATGACCTGGATCTCGCCGCGGGACAGGGCAGGCTTGAGGATGTTGGCAGCACTCATAGAGCCCTCGGAATCCCCGGCACCTACCAGACTGTGGACCTCATCAATGACCAGAATGATGTTGCCGCACTCCTTGATCTCGGTGATCAGGCTCTTCATACGGCTCTCGAACTGTCCACGGAACTGGGTTCCTGCTACAAGAGCAGTCAGATCCAGCAGATAAACCTCCTTGTCACGGAGCTTAAAGGGAACATCCCCTGCAACGATCCGCTGTGCAAGGCCCTCTGCAATGGCAGTTTTACCTACACCGGGCTCACCGATAAGGCAGGGGTTGTTCTTCTGACGGCGGTTCAGGATCTGTACCACTCGTTCAATTTCCACCTCTCTGCCGATGAGCTTATCCAAGGTATTCTTTCTTGCCTTTTCTGTCAGGTTCAGGCAGTAGGAATCTAAGAATTTCCGCTTTTTCTGTTTCTTGCCCTTCTCTACAGGGGGCTCCTTCTTATCCTTTTGGGGCTCCTTAGGGGCTAAGGGGCCGCCCATGCTTCCGAACAGGCGATTCATGTGGGGGAAGGTGGCAGTGCGACTGCCGATATCGTCCTCGTCCTCATCCTCCTGTTCCATATCCGGGTTTATGAGGGCGGTCATTTCTTCGTTGATGGAATCCAGATCCTCGTCCGTCAGTCCCATGCGGTTGACGATCTCGTCTACCTGAGGCAGACTCAGTTCTCTGGCACATTTCAGGCAGAGACCTTCAGAAATGGACTTTCCGTTTTCTAATTTGGTAATAAAGACAACTGCAAGATTCTTCTTACAGCGGTTGCAAATGGTAGGTTTCATGGTGTACCTCCTAAAGGTCAGTATACATGGAAGCGTTCTATGCCGTCATCGTACCAAAGCTGGGTCATATACAGCCCCCCCGGTGGAACAGTGGGCCCTGCTGCGGTGCGATTGCCGCTGTCAAGAATCGCACCGATCTCGTCGGGACGGATCTTCCCCTCTGCGGCATAGACGATGGTTCCTGTCATGGCTCTTGCCATATTATACAGGAAACCGTTGGCACAGACACGGCACAGGATCAACTGATCCCGCCGTTCTACTTCAAAGTGATGTACCGTCCGTATGGTAGATTTTACATCCGTTCCCACGGAGCGGACTGCAGCGAAGTCGTGGGTGCCTACAAAGGCGGAGGCGGCTTGCTGCATTATGGTCTCGTCAAGGTGTTTGGGGTAGAACCAGGCTCGGTTGACGAAGAAGGGATCCCGAATATGGGAATTGTAGATCTGATAGGTGTATTCCTTCTTCACACAGGAGCCAATGGCATTGAAGCCCTCATGGGTCTGCTTGGCATCGAACACAACAATATCACCGGGAAGGTGGGTGTTCAGAGCATAGGGTAAACGGTCAACAGGGATCCGGGACTCTGTGCGGAAGTTGGCAACATAGACCCTTGCATGAACGCCTGCATCCGTACGACCGCAGCCTGTGATATGGACCTTATGGCCTACTACACGGGCGGTGGCTTCCTCCAGGGTTTGGGCTACGGAGCAGGCGTTCTTCTGCACCTGCCAACCGTGGTAGGCAGAGCCGTCATATTTCAGGAACAAAATGATATTACGCAAAGTAACCTCCTGTTACAGCCCATGGCTGCGCAGAACGATGATTCCCGCAAAAACAGTCAGCGTGATCACAGCGGCTATGGCATCGATCATGTGATAGTGGAGCTGCTTCATTTTTGTGCGGCCCTTTCCTCCGTGGTAGCAGCGGCATTCCATAGCTGTAGCCAGCTCCTCGGCACGGCGGAAGGCACTGATAAACAAGGGAATCAGAATGGGGATCAAAGCCTTGGCTCTGCGGAACAGGTTGCCGCTTTCGAAGTCGGCGCCTCTTGCCTTCTGGGCAGAGATGATCTTGTCTGTTTCCTCAATCAGAGTGGGGATAAAGCGCAGGGCGATGCTCATCATCATGGCAAGCTCGTGGACAGGGAAGTGGAGCTTCTTCAGGGGACTGAGCAGGCTCTCCAAGCCATCTGTCAGGTCTATGGGAGAGGTGGTATAGGTCAGCAGGAAGGTTCCGCTTACCAGCATAACGATCCGCAGCACAAGGAATAGGGCATTGCGCAGACCCTCCTCCGTAATGGTGAAGATCCAAAACTTTGCCAAAACTGTGCCGGGGGTATAGAACATATTGATCAGGGCAGTAAATAATATGATGATCAGCAGTGTCTTCATACCCTTAAACAGGGCCTTCAGACGGATACGGGACAGGGCAATGGCTGTGATGAGGAACAGTAGCGCCAGACCGTAGGAGAAGTAGCTTTTACAAAGGAACAGGGCTACGATATACACCACAACACGCATGAGCTTGCAGCGGGCATCTAAGCGATGGATGGGGCTGTTCCCGGGGAAATACTGACCCAGAGTAATATCCTTCAGCATCCTAAACCCCTCCCTTCAGAGTCTGCAGCTGCTTCAAGGCATCTGCAAGGGTGTAGGTAGCCGGATCTACAGGAAGTCCCAGCTCCTTTAGACGGAGGAATAGGGCAGTGACCTGAGGGACTGCAAGACCGATCTGCTGCAATCTCTCAGCATGGCGGAATACCTCGGAGGGAGCACCCAGCATCTCGATGCTGCCCTGATTCAGAACCAGCAGACGATCTGCCAGCAGCGCCACATCATCCATGGAATGACTGACCATAAGCACAGTGGCTCCCGTAGCACGACGGTACTGCTCAATATTCTCCAGAATGGCACGACAGCCTGCAGGATCTAAGCCTGCAGTAGGCTCGTCAAAAATAATGACCTCCGGCTCCATGGCGATCACACCTGCAATGGCGACTCGGCGCTTCTGTCCGCCGGAAAGCTCGAAGGGAGATTTTTGCAGGCTGTCTTCCGGCAGACCCACAAAAGCAGCAGCACGAAGGACTCGCTTTTGGATCTCCTCCTCCTTCAATCCCATATTCCGAGGACCGAAGGCAATATCTTTAAAAACGGTTTCCTCAAACAGCTGGTACTCCGGGTACTGGAATACCAGACCTACACGGAAACGAGCAGCACGGGTGCTGAGCTTGTCCTTCCAGATGCTCTCTCCGTTCAGGAGAATGTCCCCTTGCTCCGGCTTCAATAAGCCGTTCAGGTGCTGCATCAGGGTGGACTTACCGGAACCGGTGTGGCCGATAATGCCCAAGAATTCCCCCTTCTGTACGGAAAAGCTAATATCCTTCACCGCAGTATGCTCGAAGGGAGTTCCCGTGCTGTAGGTGTGAGTGAGGTTTTTTACTTCTATCATTGGTGTCAAGGTAGTTCCTCCTGGGTGGTCAAGCCTTTGCCCAAGCGCAAAGTGCCTGCGCACATTCTTCAATGGAAAGAGCGTCTAAAGGCAGGGAATGCCCCTGCCGGTTTAGATGGAATAGGAGCTCGGTGGTTGCGGGGACTGCAAGGCCGGCATTCTTCAGCAGCTCCACCTGTACGAAGACCTCCTTCGGTGTGCCGTCGGTCAGAACCGCACCCTCGTGCATGACGATGACTCGTTGGGCACGGATGGCCTCGGTCATATGGTGGGTGATCAGGATCACTGTAATACCCTGCTCCCGATTCAGCCGCTCAATGGTCTGCATGACCTCCTCCCGACCGTGGGGATCCAGCATGGCAGTGGGCTCGTCCAGAACGATGCAACGGGGCTCCATAGCAATGACACCGGCTATGGCGATCCGCTGCTTCTGTCCGCCGGAAAGGAGATGGGGGGCATGGCGACGATAGTCGTACATTCCCACCGCCTTCAGGGCTGCATCTACCCGCTTGCGGATCTCGGGAGAGGGAACTCCCAGATTCTCCGGGGCAAATGCCACGTCCTCCTCTACCACATTGGCAACCATTTGGTTGTCCGGATTCTGGAAGACCATGCCGACAGTGCGGCGGATCTCCAGAAGCAGCTCCTCGTTGGCGGTGTCCCTGCCAAAAACGTGGACGCTTCCCCCCTCGGGCAGGAGAATGGCGTTAAAATGCTTGGCAAGGGTGGACTTGCCGCAGCCGTTATGTCCTAATACGGCAACAAAGCTGCCTTCTTGGATCTGCAGGTCCAGATCTCGGAAGACGGGAAGCATAGTTTCTCCGTCTCTGGCAGGGTAGCTAAAATGCAGATCCTTGGTTTCAATGGCAATACTCATGGTTCATAGCTTCCTTTTACTCCTTCACCCAGCGCCCGGTTGCACCACAGGGCAGCACCAGACCGTTAGAGGTAGGCAGACCCAGTTCATCGGATTCTGTATGTCCGCCGTACTTGGGAGTGATGATGCTGTCCAGCAGACAGGTCAGTACAGAGGGTGCCAATCCGGTGGTATAGGAGTTGATAATAAAGAATTGAGGATCCGGGGACAGAACACCGGCAACCAACTGCAGGAAGGAGAATAGGTCCTTCTCTAACTTCCAGATCTCACCGGAAGGTCCTCTTCCGTAGCTGGGAGGATCCATGATCACGGCATCGTAGGTCTTGCCTCTTTTAATTTCTCGCTCCACAAATTTGGCGCAGTCGTCAATGATCCAACGGATGGGAGCGTCGGACAGGCCGGAGGAGGCAGCGTTTTCTCTTGCCCAAGCTACCATGCCCTTGGCTGCATCTACATGGCAGACAGAGGCACCTGCCCTGGCGGCAGCCAAGGTGGCGCCGCCGGTGTAGGCGAAGAGGTTCAGCACACGCAGGGGACGACCGGCATTTCGGATCTGCTGGTCGATAAAATCCCAGTTTGCCGCCTGCTCGGGGAAGACTCCCGTGTGCTTGAAGTTCATGGGCTTCACATTAAAGGTCAGATCCCGATAGCGGATCTGCCAGCGCTCCGGCAGATTGTGTCGGGACCACTGACCACCGCCGGTGTTGGAGCGTGCGTATCTTGCATCGAACTTTCGCCAGCGAGGGTCCTTCTTAGGGGTGTTCCAAATGACCTGGGGATCCGGGCGAACCAGAATATACTTTCCCCAGCGTTCTAACTTTTCTCCATCAGAGGTATCTAATACCTCGTAATCTTTCCAATGCTCGGCTTTCCACATATTGTTCAGCCTCCTGTGATGATTCGCCCCTCATACCACTGGGTGTGGGGGATGCTTTCACTTGCTTCGGGGCGGGTTTCCGGTGCTACGGTAGTGTTGGGACGGGTCTCCGGAGCGATGGTGGTGTTGGGCTGGGTCTCCGGTGCCGTTGTAGTGTTTGGTTGGGTCTCCGGAAGGGTTCCGGGAGTGGTCGGATCGTGCTGCGGCAGGGAGGGGGCAGGAGTGACCGTGCCGCCTGTGCCGGGATCCGTTGCTGGGGGATCGGGAGGGATCACCACAGACAGTAAATTGTGGAGGGAACAGAAGGTTTCGGGCTTTTCCTTGTTATAAACATAGGGTTCATCCTTCTTTTCCTTCCAATCCTTATTGAAGATCAGCATGCTGACTTCCTTCACGGTGTTGCCGGGCACGTGGCTGCAGTAGTCATTGCAGACCTTCCCGGTAGCTTCACAAATACTGACCTTAATGTGGCAGTCGCACTTATCCTTGGGAGCATCCTGCCAATACAGGGGGAATTTTGCGGTGCGGTCTCCTCGGACCTCAGTCTTACAGAAGTCCTCAGCCAGCTTTCCGCAGTCGATGCAGAGGTTGTAGTAGCCAACATCATTGGGCTGGGAGAAGCCCTTCCATTCCAGTCCTTCATGGAGGGGACGCATGACCTGTCTCCACATGACAATGGCAGGATTGGTGTAGGAGTCAGACAGAACGATCTGTTCCATTTCATCATAGCCGCACCAGACAACAGCGGTATAGTAGGGAGTATAGCCTGCATACCAACGGGTCTGGTTATTATTAGAGGTACCGGTCTTGCCGCAGGCAGTCATATTGCTGATATAGCCTGGGGTTCCGGTGCCCTCCTCAACGACCTTACGGAGCATATAGTTGATATAGAAGCTGGTTCTTTCGCTCATGGCAGTATGACTTTCCTGGGTGTTATCCAGAATCACATTGCCTTCGGAATCTACAATGGAGGTATAGGTTCTTGCCTCACGGAACACACCGTTGTTGGGGAAAGTAGCATATGCCTGGGTCATTTCACGGACGGTCATACCATAGGTCAGCTCACCTAAGCCCAGAGGAGCCAGAGCAATATCCGTATATTCCTTGCCGCCGCTTTCCGTCCGCTCTACCAGAGTGGTGAAGCCCAGCTTCTGGGTCAGGAAGGCATAGCTTGCCTCTACGGTCAGATCCTTTAGGACCTTGACGGAAATGGTGTTCAGGGATTGCTTTACACCCTCTAACACATTGGTCATACCCGCATAGCTTCGGGAGGAGTTCTGAGGCCAATCCTGACCTTCGTAGATAGAGGAATCCTCATAAACAGAGTTGGGGGTGATCAGACCGGCTTCAATGGCAGGGGCATATACAGCAAGAGGCTTGATGGCAGAGCCGGTGGGAAGACGGCTTTCAGCACGGTTGAAGGTCAAACTGCCTTCCTTCTCCCCAACACCGCCGGACATGGCGACGATGTCACCGGTGGTATTGTCGGTCACAACGATGGCAGACTGAAGCTGCTGAATGCTGACGGTATTGGGAACATTATCCAGATTCTCATAGACCTTATCTACCTGAGCCTGGACTGTGGGGTCCATCGTTGTGTAGATCTTATAGCCACCGGTGAGCAGAAGCTGCTGGGCAGCCAGCTCGCTGAGCTCGTACTGCTTACACAGATCCTCTACAACATCACGGTAGACGGTATCGACGAAGTAGGAGTAGCCGGTATTGCTGTCTACGGACAGATTCTCTACACCGCACTGGGGGCAGTAGAAGTGGGAACCGTCCTTGTCGTAATCGGAACGTTCCCCCTCGAAGCCGCATTCGGCACAGAGGTATTCCTCACTGTCATACAAGCCATTGCGGAACAGCATCTCCTGTCCCTTAGCAGCATCATAGGCAGATTTAGTAGAAATATAACCCTGGTTGTACATTTCGCCCAGAATGGTCAGCTGGCGCTTACGATTGCTCTGAGGCGCAATGTAGGGGTCATACATAGAGGGATTGTTGGTAATGGCGATAAGACAGGCGCATTCAGCAGTGGTCAGTTCCCCAACATCCTTGGCGAAGTAGACCTCGGCTGCACTCTGGACACCGTAGCAGCCTTCTCCGAGATAAATGGTGTTCAGATACCATTCCATGATCTCTTCTTTGGTATATTGCTGCTCAACAGCCAGCGCACGGAAGATCTCCTGTACCTTACGATTAACGGTAACATCGTCTTCCTTGGATAGGTTCTTGATCAGCTGCTGAGTAATGGTGGAAGCGCCGAAGGAGGAGTCACCGCCTACGAAGTTCTGCACAGCGGAAAGGGTGCGGAGCCAGTCTACACCGTCATGATCATTGAAGCGGCGATCCTCGATGGCTACAGCTGCATTGACCAGATCCTTGGGGATCTCGTCATAGCTGACCCAAATACGATTCTGAGAGGAATACAGCTGCTGCAGTTCTCTGTAAGTCCCCGTTTCAGGGTCACGGCAGTACAGGATGGAGGTCTGCGGCAGAGAAATGTTGTCCAGCTGCAGGGAGTCGGCGTATTCTTCTGACTTGGGGATCACATCGGTCTTCAGGTAGTCAGAGAATTTATTGTAGAAGATCACACCTGCAATGGCTGCGATCACGGCCAAGGTAGCGCCCAGAATCATGACCCACAGAATGACTCTGCCCAGAATATGCAGGAAGCCTTTGGAAATGCGCCAAGCAATATGGGGCTGCTTAGCAGGTGTACGGTTATGATTTGCCATAACGGTTCCTCACTTTCTCGATTTTAGAACTATGGTGCAGGCACAGCCTGTGCCGAAATGGAATGAAGTGCCGGGGATGACAGAAGTCACCTATTTTCCCTATTACCTTATTATATCACGCTTGTCAACAGTATATTATGAACAAATCTGCGAATATATGGATTCTTTTTTGCATAGGATAGGGTCGAGCTCTGCAGATGCCTGTATGCTGAAGGAAAAATTCTCCTGTGAGAGAATTGCGGCAGATTTCCTCTTGATTTTTTCCCCGGAACAGGATACAATAAGGACAGAAAAACAAGGGAGGATCTGTTATGGAAGAATTCAATGCCGAAATCATCAGCATTACGGATGAAGATGGTGTAGACTATGAGCTTGAGGTTCTGGCGAGAGTAGAGTACATGGGCTGTGAATATTTGGCACTCACCCCTGCTGATGCATCTGACGAGGCAGAGGAGCTGGAGGTCAGCTTGCTGAAGTCTGTCATTGAGGACGGAGAGCCCCTGCTGATTGCCATCGAGGATGAAGAAGAGCTTGAGACCGTGTACGACCTGCTTATGGAGCAGGTGTTCAGCGATGAGGATGAGGAAGAGGATTTCGAGGACGACTTCGACGACTGATCCTATTCCAACATAGCAGCAAGAGCCCTGACATACTGTCAGACGACCATTAGAATATAAAGTTCCCTGCGGAGTTCGTGATAATCTCTTTTAAACCCACATCATAACATCGGGATGTTGAATTTCCTCGTTGTCGTGCAGGCCTCCCGTTTCCGACCTCGATCGGAAGCGGAAGTTGGAAGCTGGTAAGACGAGGATAGACAGCCCACCTGCCATTCGTGCAGGTTATAATTGGGGTTACACGGCTTTGTGGGGATTTTTATATTTTCTGAAAAGGGGAAATGCTGTCGTAGAATCCGCCACAATGCCGGAATATGAAGAAGCATTTTACAGGGAGCTTGGGGTTTTTAATAAAAATTTACAAAAAAATATGAGATTAGGGCTTGAAACCTTGGAGAAAAAATAGTATAATACCAACTGTTGTACCCTAAATTCTCTTTAGGGGAGATTTTCACGATTGTGAGGTTAGAAACATGAGCGCATCCCGAGAAAGAAAAGAGCGTGCAAACAACCCCGTTGCACAACCCCAGAAGAAAGAAAAGAAGAAGGTTTCTGAAGGCCTGATCCTTGCCATCAGTGTGGTCCTTGTTCTGGTCGCAGTGTTCGGAACCGTATTGGGCATCCGCTACTACCAGCGTAACCAGACGGTCATGACCATTGGCGACAAGGAACTGACTGTTAAGGAATTCAACTACTTCTTCAACCAGACCGCAAGCAACTTTGGTAACTATGCCTCCTATCTGGGCATTGATACCAGCAAGACCATCGACAAGCAGACTGTCGGCTCCGAGAACGTCAGCATGATGTCCATGCTGGGTATGGATGTTGACTGCCTGGAGCCCTACAAGCAGGAAGACGGCAGCTACGACATTACCTGGGCAGGCTACTTCGCAGAGCTGGCTAAGGAAACCGCAGCGCAGACTTGGGCAGTGTATCAGGCTGCAATGGATGCAGGCTATGTGATTCCTGAAGAGATCCAGACCGCTATCGACAACGAAATGCTCAATGTTGATTTCTACGGCCAGATCTACGGCATGGATGCAGATGACTTCATCGAAGCTCAGTACGGTGACGGCTGCGACAAGGAGAACTATGAGCAGCATGTTCGTGTATCCTACATTGCTGCCGATTATGCAAGCAACTATGAGTATGATGCAGCTGCAATTGATGCGAAGTACGCAGAGACTCCCGCTGATTTCGATGTTGTGACCTATATGCTCTACACCAGCAGAGCTTCTGACTACAAGACCACCGAGGAGAATGCCGAGGACGCTTCTGAGGAAGCTACCGAGGAAGAGACTGAGGACACTGCTGCCGCTGATGCAGAGGCAGAGGCTAAGGCTAAGGAAGCTGCCGAGAAGATGGCAGAGAACTTCGACATTGCTGATGCTGCCGTTCAGGTCAACGCTGACCAGCTCCGCAGCACTGCAGAGACCTACACTACCGAAGACGCCGCTGCATGGATGTTCGAGGAAGCCAAGGCAGGCGATGTCAAGATGTTCGAGAACGCCGATACCCATACCTATTATGTTGTTAAGGTCCTGAGCAACGATGTGAACTACCAGACCATCAACGCTCTGCAGATCTTCATCGCTAAGGACGAAGAGACTGAGGAAGAGGATCACACCGGTCACGACCATGCTGAGGGCGAGGGTCATGAGGATGAAGAAGCTGCTCCCACCGCAGCTGAGAAGCTGGAAGCCGTAAAGTCCGGTCTGGCTGCAGATGCCTCTGAGGAGAACTTCCGCAAGCTGGCTACCGATAACAGCAGCAATTCCTCCGTGGATCTGGAAGAGGCAGCATATTCCTACATCAATAGCTCCATTTCTAAGGATGCAATGCTGTGGGCTATGGAAGAACGCAAGGCTGGGGACTACGAGGTCTTCGAGACCAGCACCGGTACTTATGTTCTATACTTCCTGAGCAATAGTGAGACCTACCGTAACCTGAGTGTCAACTCCAACCTGGTCAATGCTTGGGTGGATCAGCTCACTGCTACCGCTGTTGCAAACTGCAAGTTTGATATGGATGCAGCAATGAACGGTGCTGTCAGCCTCACTCTGAACAACAATGCCAACACCGAAACCTATTAATCCTTAGATGAATGCAAGGGGCTGTCTCGCTTAGGTGAGCCAGCCCCTTTTTTATCAAAACCATGATTCAACAGGAGGAATCCGCAATGGATAAGGAAGCCTTTATTCGGCAGGAAATGCTTCTGGGCTCTGATGCTATGGAACGGCTGAGCAGAGCTCATGTGATCGTTTTCGGCATTGGGGGAGTTGGCAGCTATGTGGTAG
>JAGBGB010000106.1 GCA_017936205.1 Oscillospiraceae bacterium | reverse complement strand
GTTCACAGAAATATCACTTGCCAGATTCAGGGTGTGATTCAACTTCCAGCTGCTTTCCTCCACAGGGGTCAGATCCTTCTGCTTTCCACAGGAGCATAGTCCATCGGTGTAGCTATGAGCTTCTTCCTTAAACTGTGCTGTCACTGTTATGTCCTCTGTGACCTTGGAAAGATCCTTATCCCAACCTGTAAAGACATAGTGTACTTCTTCAGTAGGTGCCTTAGCGGGGGTATCGCCTGTGTAAACAGCAGCTTCTCCCTTTACGACAGTTTGGCTTCCCAACGTATTCCCATCTGCATCCAAATAGGTCACTGTTACACAGCCGGTGGGTGCGTGAGCTCTGGGCCCTACATAGATATAATCTACGGTGATCACACCGGTCTGGGTGGAGCTGATGCTTTCTGCCCCTGAAAGATTCAACCGCAGAGCTGTGATTTTTTCCGCAGCCTTCACATGAGAGCTGACGGGGCTGGTGACAGTAATATAGGTATCGCTGTTTAGCTCCTCTGGTGTAAGGCTATATCCGTCGGATGTAGCTAACTTAATGGCATCAGAACCCAGAGGATGGGACGACAGGGTGCTGTAGAAATACAAATTCATTTGGGGTGTGTTGTATGCCTTGAAATTCTTCAGCTTGAAGCGGTACTGAATCACCTCTGCACTTTGGGTGTCATACTCCATGGTCAAGGGTCTGTTAATGGAAGGTGTAGACTGTACATACATAACGCCCTGGGTTGCATCTGCATTGACATTCAAGGTCATTGTGCCCTCACCCGCAGAGGAGAACACAGGAGCTGCCAGTCGGTTGCTATTCGTCCAGCCACCGGCATCCAGATTCACATTGCCGTAGGTCTGGCTCAGGTAGCGTTCCTTATCCGTATCCTTATTGGTAAAGCCAATGAAGAGGGTAGAAGGAGCTTCTGCCTTCTTTCCCACATAGATATAGTCCACAACGATCTTGGCAAATTCGCCGGGATTCCCGTTTCTTGTATGTATAAAGCGAACTCCAAAGGACTTCAAATAGTCCGCATTCTTCAGCTTGTCATTGATGGGGATCTGCACCGTCTGCCATTGCCCATTGGTAATGGTAAAGGGAGCAGATGCCTCAGAATTTGCCGTTGTCACACCTGCAGTTTCCTGTATTGCCATGAGGAGAAGTGCGGGGTTCTTCCCTTCCTGAGCTGCCAAGTCTTCCGTTTTGAAGCGTACCTCCACGATCTCAGCCTGGGAAGGATCATAAGACAAGGGATGGTCTGCATCATCGGCTACAAAGGCATAGTCATGGGTAGATGAGGTCGTCCCTAAAACAGCTCCGTAGATCTCTCCTGCCCCCAAGGTTCCGGTGTAGTTGGCACCGGTGTACAGGGTCATGGTACCCTCAATCGGATCCAGCTTATAATGTCCACCGGTTTCGGCGGTGCCACCGGTAGCCCAGGTCGGACTGATGGCATCATCGAAGTCATGGCCGCCGTAAGCTCCCTCTGCATAGCGAGGCACAGAGCCATCCTTGCCAAAGCCGAAGTAGAGGCTGTGGGTCTTCCGTCCTATATAGATATGATCTATGGTCGCCTTTCCCTCACGCATATAACCAAGCATAAAGGTAACCGCCTTAATGGTGCCACACTTAGAGATCTTCTTACTGCTCAGGTCCAAGGTTAGGGTCACATATTCTCCCTCCAGGGAGCCACCCTTGAGACATTCCTTTGGGATGGGAACCTTGATGGTTTCCTTCCAGTCGTTAGGCGTTGTAGAGCTGCCGCTCCACTTTTCCGAATTAGCAGGCAAATAGGTCAAGTACACACCGGGGTCATAGCTTCCGTATGGTACAGCTCCCTCTAATTTCAAGCGGATCTGGAAGATCTCTGCATTGGCTGCCTCGAAGTTCAGGAAGTTGTTAGAAGTATAGTCGGAGTTCCACGCAAAATTCGTCTTAGAATTAGAGGGTTGAATGTAGGTATGGTACTGGGAAGGATTGCCGGAGCTGTCCGTTTCCGTAGTCAGAGGAACAATGAGCTTACCGCCGCTCATAGTCAGGGAATCGGAGGGAATCCGCTTAGGTGCCCAGTTATTCAGGTCTGCATAGTTCTTGAAACCATAGAGATTATCCTGATACTTGCCGGAGTTGACCTTGGCAAAGTCAAACATAAGCTGCTCGGTATCGGCAATAAAGAATTCTCCCGCAATGGACTGTCCCTTAGCACCGCTGAAGTTGATCTTCAAAGTCTTCTTGGAGGTGCCGGAAACGGTGATCTTGCTATTTACATCCCAGGTATGGAGATTGCGGTTAATGGTAATAGTACCGCTGGTCAGCTCCTGCGTAGGATCGGAGGCACTGATGGTGTACATGCCATCCCGTTCCCGAACCATGACGATCATGGGCTTATCTACAGTAATATCGCCGTAGGTTCCTGCCTTCCAGAAGACCATGGCGGTGATACCCAAGGTATTCTCCTTCACTACATGGAGAGAGGTCGTATTCTTCGCAATGGTAATGTCGGGACGAGTGCTGTAGCCCTGGGTTTCCTCCGGGGTCATACCGGGGAGCATAACATAGCTGTAGCTGCCGTTGACCGGCTTGGAGCCATGGTCCACCCACATTTCGAAGAAGCTGTGCTTACCGTTGGAAGCAACAGTACTCAGAGAATGCTGGTTGAAGCTGTCGTTCGTATCGTCACCGTCGGCAGAGGATTCCCGATAGGCTTTTTTAATGGTCACATTCCCTCCCTTGGGGAATACATAGCCACCAAAATTCTCGGCATACACCCACTGGGGATCGGTGTACTTCTTAGTGGAGAAGGAATTGACCTTTTCCAAGGTTACACCGTCCACAATAATGTCCTCTGTGCCATAGGTGGTCACACCATCTACAGTCGTTTTCTCCAAAAGCTCACGGTTATCTACATAGGTATACACAGAATTGCTTCTGGTGCTGAAATCAATATCACTGCCTACGCAGACGATCTCATTGTCGAACATGAAGTAAGATTTTTTCGCTGTTAAGTCAGAGGTAAGGACTTGTTTTAGATTATTCCGGTCTACAGGACTCGTGACCTTGGTTTTCTCTACAGCGGACTCTGCAGAAGACCAGCTATAAGCCTCAAAGTCCATAGCTGCAGCAATAAACTGTCCGCCCAGTTCAGCACCACCCACGAAAGCACCGGCATCCACGCCATCCTTGTTCTTAGCCTGAGTCCAGCCTGATGCGGTATAGGTCATACCGGGGAAATAGGGCAGTCTTTGGCAGTTAGGCTTCCGTGAGGTGGAGTTTTCCTCGGTAGTTCCGGGAATACGGTACATATTGGCATAGAGGTTATAATCCGATCCATACTGATCATAGGAAACAGTGGTAGTATCGTCGTATACATACAGAGAACCGTCACCGGTATACCAGCCATAGCGGTTGACTCCATTGATACTCTCATGAGTGGCAATGCGCCGAGAGCTCATGGCAAGCCCTACGGTATAGTTCTTTGTATGCTGCACCGCACGGTCATTCCTATAGCGCATTTGTGCAAAAATACCATCTTCCGGAGCTACATTATACTCAAAAATGCATTCCTTCAGTTTCTGCACCAGAACTACTTCGCCCAAAGACACTGCCAAGGAGGAGTATAGCTTCTTCGTTTCTTCTTCTGTATCTCTCACCACAGCGCTGCGTATGAATTGAATGAGCTGCAGATCATCCTCAGGCTCGAAGCATCCCAACAGCTGCAAGGCAGCAGCCAGGACATTTCTGCCCGCTGAACGGCCAACGGTAATAGATCTGCCATTGACCATCTGCATCATTACACCATTGTGCATTACCGGAGCAAAGGTCTTCAAGATCCAGTCCACCTGATTATGCTTGTTAGAGGAAGACAACTCAAAAGCTGTTCCTGCCATAACATGATAGCTGTCGATGATTCTCTCACAAAGGTTCTGGACACCGTAGCCACCCTCATAAGCAAAATAGTTATGAGCAACATAAGAATTGTCCATCTGAACACCGTTTCCGCCATCATTCTTGCTCAACATATCCACAAGATTTGTGCGAGTCTGTTCCATAAGAGCTGTATCCTGCTTCAGGGCGGCGATCATACCACAGATCCGCAGACGGGTACGACGATTGCTTATGGAGGTCTCGTCGGTCTTACCGTCATTATTGGGACGGAGGGTATCGATCATGGTACGGCAGGTTGCAATGATCTCATTGGCAGTGTTCTTCTCAGCCGTAGTCTTAAAGGGATACATGATCAGAAGGGTCCCGAGAATAGGATTCGGTGCGCCGTATGCCCAATCCCACCAGTTATAGTAGGAGGTCGCGGTACTGCTGTTCTTCTGTGCATACCACTTATCATAGTTAAAGAAGGCATCTGAACCCTTCTGCAAACCATAGAAAATAGCATCTCTCAGCTCCTGGTTCTGATAGAGATCCTGGGTCACAAGATTGCCACTGCTATCCTTATAGGAATAGGAGGTTCCTCTGGTGCCGTAGGCCTTTGCCATATACAGGAGATACCCAAACTGCTTCCGCATGGTATCACTGGGAACAGTAATGGTAATATTGGTACTTCCAAACACACGGCCGGAGTTGGAGCGGTTGCTCTCTAGATCTCTCCAATATTTGCCACCGTTATAGCTGATGCCGGAGGTGGAAACCCCGGAGCTATTCTTTACACCGACGATTTTCTGGATCTCCGGGTCTGACCAGTCTACAGAGTCATCTCCGCAGCTTGCAACCTTCCAATTGTTCCGTAATTCGTTCCAGTCTGCGGTGGTGTAGGTCGCTGCATCTGCTTTCAGCCCCAATTGTGGGAGCATGGGAAGCAGCATTGCTGCAATGAGCAGCAAGGACAAGATTCGTTTCAACATAGAGTATCCCCTTCTTTCTTCGTATTTCGGAAAAATACCATTGCATTGGAATGAGTTTCCGACCTATGTATTTATTATAGCGGAGTGGAAAACATTGTCAAGAGCATCTTTCTTTTTCTATTTGTGAATTATATAAAAAGCCTGCTGCAAGAAGTATAACTCATTCTTGCAGCAGGGCTGTTCATTCTGTTAAATTGGGGGAACCGGGGTAGGACGATCGGGGTCGAATACCTTCTCTGCATCGAAAAGGTCATCCAGCATTTCCGGATCGTACCACAGGCGGTAGCCGTCCAGATTACGGCGCCCCTGGCGGACATAGTCATCCCAGATCTGTACCCAGTAATCTGCAGAGTCTACATTGCAGTAGAAGCGGTAGCCTGCATCATACATGGTCTCGTACTTAGATCCGGAATACTCCTCGATCCCGGCAATGTCACTTCCGTAGGGATAGATGAAGATATCCGTATCTCCAACCACAGGCTGAACCTCCTCTTCCCAGCGGCTTACATCTTGGGCAAGCTCCTCCCAGCTCAGAGAGCCGTAGGCAGGATGTCCGTAACTATGGCTTGCGATCTCCCAGCCATTGTCATTGAGCCAACGGGTAACCTCCTTGGCTCCGTCGATCTCCTTCTGGAATTCCGCAGGAGACAAGCGAGCTTTTCCGTCCTTATCCGTTCGGTAGCCATAGACACCCTCATAGCCGGTCAGGGCTACGATCGCCTTGGCTCCACGGTAGGAGAAGTCGGGATGCTCATCCACAAAGTGCTCTAAAATGGGAACCAGATCATAATCACCGTAGACAGTCTGTCCCTCCGCAGTGACATATTCACAGGTAATATCCCCGGAATCATCCACCATAAGCTTGGTGGCGAAGCCATCTCCTCCTGCATCGGGTAGATGATCTCCGTCACTGTCGATCATGTACTCGTAGAAGTTTACATCGTCCTGAGACATGACGATAGGCTTCTTCCCCTCCGGGAGATAAATATCCCCCTGACGGTATACATCTTGACCGTTCTCGTCCTTATCCAGCTTGGCAATATCATGGATCCGAACAAGAACGAAGCCTCTTGCGTACATTTCCTCCAACATGGCTACGAATTCAGGGATCGTAGTCATATACTGGTTATAGCCATCCTCTGTATACTGACCGTCAAAGGCTCTTGCATTATCTGCGATCAGACTATGGAAGAATATATGAGGAATCGTAGTCGTATCCTCCCAACGGACTGTCTGGGACTTGAGCTGCTCAAATTTCTGCACAGCCTGGGTCAACTCTGTTCTCTGGGTCCAGCCGCTGCCGAAGCTCTTGATCGTGGCAATGGCAGCATCATAGTCATACATAGCCGACTGTAGCTCCGCTTCCTCCAACAGCCCCGAAGCGATCGCATCATAATCAACGGTAGTCGTAGGCACGGTCTCGGTCGTAGAGGTCTCTGTTGCATCCTCATCGATCGCCCCGTCTGCAGGAGAAAGGACCCAAATAAAGAACCAAATCAGCAAACACAGTATCAATATGGCAGTAATAGCCATTCCTGCTAAAATCGCCCAGCCCTTATAGTTTGGGCGTTTGCCTGCTTTTTTCTTTCCGGCAGGAGTAGCCTTTTTCCTCGGCTGAGGGGGCATACGGGAAGACTTCCCTGTTGTTGATGCATCAGCAGTCACTGCTGTAGGACGACTCTTTTTCTCTTTGTCAGGCTCCTTCTCAGCAGCTTTCTCCTTCGTCTGGGCAGGAACCTGTCCATTTACAATCGGAAGGAACACATCTACATCTTCCTGCTTGCGATCTGGCTCTGTAGATTTGCTCCACAGTTGTCCATAAAGAGCCCGTTCTACATCCCACTGTTGATCAAAATCATATTGGAACGGATCTGATTTCTTCTGATCTGCCATAGGAATTCCTCCTCTCTATTTGGATCAGTAGTCCTTCATCTTTCTTTGTCGTGCAATATTGATGGGGCCCTCTGTCATATGATTCATCCAACTCAAAGCTCTGCCGCAGCCATAGGCTACACAGGAGTCGGCATCGTCAGCCAAAATACACTCGGTATTCAAGCGCTCTGCGATCAATTGATCCATACCCCAAAGCTGACTGCTGCCACCGGTAAGAACCACACCGTTCTTAGTCACATCCGCAGCAAGCTCAGGTGTGACGCAGTCCATCACATCCACAACCTTCTCCACGATCTGCCGCACCGGTCTGCGAAGTGCCTCCAGTACATGGTCAGAGGTGATCTCAAAGTCCTTGGCAAGACCTGTGCGAATATCACGACCTGTCACACGCATACTCTGGAGATTGGGACGAGGTTTGACACAGCCAATGGTCAGCTTGATCTCTTCGGCTGTATTTTCGCCAATGGCAATCCCTAAATTCTTACGGACAAAGCGAATAATTGCCTCATCGAAAGTCATTCCCGCAACCTTCAGGGATGCAGAATAAGCAACCTCATTCATAGTGAGCACGCCGATGTCCGTAGTACCGCCACCAATGTCCACGACCATGTGTCCCTCTGCACGATCCATATCGATCTGTGCACCCAGCGCTGCCGCACGAACCTCTTCAATCAGATAGACTCTTCTTGCACCGGCCTCCATAGCAGCCTGGATCACAGCTCGTTCCTCAACCTCTGTTACACCACTGGGGATGCTGACGATCATTCTGGGCTTCACGATGGCCCCCTTGGTTATTCGCTTGATCATCTCAGTCAGCATTTTAGCTGTCAACTCATAGTCAGAGATGGCACCATCTGTGAGGGGGTGCACCGCTGTAACATGACCGGGAGTTCTCCCTAACATATTCCTGGCAGCAGCACCGACCTGGAGCACTCTACCGGTATTCTTGTCCATAGCAACAACTGCCGGCTCACGGAGAACAATGCCTCTCCCCTGCTGGTAGATCAGAACATTGGATGTACCAAGATCTACACCAATATCTTTTGACATAAATAACATATTTTCACCTACTATTACTCTTTTCTAAGTCGGAACTCTAATCCACAATATCGTACATTTCTCTGATGATTCATGGTCATATGAGCAATGACCTGCTCCTTACCGACCACAACCATTAATTCCTTCGCTCGAGTCATTGCGGTATACAGCACACCTCGATTCAGAAGTCGAGACGGCGCATCAAAAGCCACAAACACCACTGCCCCGTATTCACACCCCTGACTCTTATGGGCAGTAATGGCATATGCCAGTTCTAAGTCAGGTAGCAGCTCCGTGTCGTAATAAACATCCCGATCATCGAATCGGATCAACAGCTGCTCATTGCTACGATCAATGCTCACGATCGTACCACAGTCTCCGTTGAAGATCCCCAGGCCCTCTGTGCCGTCTGTTCGTCTCCAACCCAGATCGTAGTTGTTCCGGATCTGCATAACACGATCTCCCTCGCGGAAGCATCTTTCCCCACTGCGGAGCTCCTTTTTCTGATCTGACGGTGGATTCAAGGCCTCTTGCAGAACTCGATTCAAATGAACGGTTCCTGCATCTCCCTTTCTGGTAGGGGCGATCACCTGGATCTCAGTGGGCGAGATCCCCATATATTTCGGCAGTCGCTCAGAGCACAGCTCCGAGACCGTCCGAAGAAGCGCCACGCTCTGACTGCGTTTCATGAAGAAGAAATCTCGGTCTGTTGCATGAAGCACCGGAAGCACTCCCTGATTCACTGCATGGGCATTCATAACAATGAGACTTTCCTGTGCCTGACGGAAGATTTCCGTTAAGGCTACGGTTTTGATCCGACCACAAGCGATCAGATCTCGGAATACATTTCCCGGTCCTACGCTGGGTAGCTGGTCAGGATCTCCTACTAAAATCAAATTCGCATTCTTAGGGAGGGCTCGTAGCACACTGTACATCAGTGGCAGATCCACCATTGACATCTCGTCAATGATCAAGGTATCGCAGCGCAAGGGCTCGTTCTCGTCCTTAGCAAAACACATCTCCCCCGTAGACGGAGAGATCTGCGCCTCCAGTAGTCGGTGTATGGTAGAAGCCTCACTACCTGTAAGCTCCGACAATCGCTTGGCTGCACGACCGGTAGGGGCTGCGAGGAGTGTCTTACGATGGAGCAATTCACACAAACTAAGGATCCCTGCCAAGGTCGTAGTTTTCCCAGTTCCGGGTCCTCCGGTTAGGATAAGCAGCTTTTCTTCCCCTGCGCAGCGAATCGCCTGCTTCTGCAATTCTGCATAACAGATCCCCTTGCGCTTCTCGATGGTGCTGATAAAACGTTCTGCCTCCGGTAGCTCATCCGAGGGCTGAGCAGCCATGTCCAGCATACGGCGAGCAATCATCCTCTCCGCATCCCAGCATTCCGGTAAATAGATGGAAGATATCTCATGGATCTCGTCTACCTTTAACGAGCCCTGTACACATAGTCGATCTATTCCCTCCGAAACCAGCTTCTCGTCTAAACGAAGAAGCTGAATAGCAGCAGAGGTCAGCCTGTCCTCCGGCAGGAAACAATGCCCTTCGTTCAAGCTATTCCGGAGAAGAGACAGGATCCCCGCGTCTACCCGTTTGGGGTCCTCCGCAGATAGACCCAGCTTTACCGCAAGGGCATCCACGGCGGCAAAGGATGCACCAAATTCAGGCTGCACCAAAAGATACGGATTCTCTCGGATCAGATCCATTGCATCCTCCCCATAGACACCGTAAGCACGGACGCCGATCTCTGCGGGCAAATGACTGCCGGTCAAAAACTCTACAAGACGGCGGACTCCGATTTGATTCCGATAGTTCTCTCCCATTTCCTTCGCCTTAGCAAGAGAAATGCCGGAGATGGAGGCTAAAAGCTCCGGCTTCGTATCCAGAATTTTAAGGGAATCCGCTCCAAATTTTGCTACGATCTTTTGTGCGGTTCTGGGTCCGATGCCCTTCACAGCACGGGAAGAAAGATATAGCAGGATCTCCTCCTTGGAATCAGGCAAAAGCCGCTCCAAGAATTCCGCCTCAAACTGCTTTCCATAGGAGCTATGGGCGATCCACTTTCCCGTTACCATAAGCCGTTCCCCGCTCATGGGCATGGGAATGGTTCCTACGACTGTAATATCTCCGTATTCCTCGCTATTCAGTCGGAGTACGGCATAGCCGTTTTCGCTATTATGAAAAATAATCGCTTTTATCTTCCCTTTGATCAGTTCCTGCTCCAAGGCTGCTCTCCCATCTAACCGCTTCCAGCATCTGTTCCAAGTTACAGAGCACAGCACTGCTGTTTCCTTTCAGTAGAAGCTGTACACTCATTTGTGCCTCCGGCTCCAAGCCCTGATCTACAAAATAGAGTCGCCCCTTCAGAGAACGCAAGGCTCTGCGAACAGTCTGCTCCACAGAAGCAGATTCCCCCATCAGAGGAATAATGTGCATAACTCGTGAGGGTGCAGATGCAAACAAGGTATCCACAATACCACACAGCACAAGTCCTATTCCACATAGACCAAGAAGCACGGCAAATATCTTCAATAGCATAACACCACCTCATGCCATTGTATGACCTGACATGGTATATGGTGTCCTAAAATATATCTTACTACAAAAAAACTGAAATCGCAATCCTTTTTTACAAAAAACAGAAGCATCTGCCGCAAAAGTCCCTTGCAGCAGATGCCATGATACGCTTTGCGCTATGTTTCCACTGTTTTTCAAATATCTCTCCGTCCCTGAAGCGCGCGAAGCAAGGTAACCTCGTCAGCGAATTCCAGCTGGCTACCAACAGGAATCCCATATGCCAGTCTGGTCACACGAACCTCCATAGGTCGCAGAAGTCTGGAAATATACATAGCCGTAGCCTCCCCCTCTGTATCGGGGTTGGTTGCCATGATCACCTCACGGATGGTTCCTCTCCCAATTCTGGTTAAGAGCTCTCGGATCCGAATGTCGTCAGGTCCTACGTGATTCAGCGGGGAGATCACTCCATGGAGCACATGGTACAAGCCGTTAAATTCTCTGGCTCGTTCCATTGCGATCACATCCTTAGGCTCAGCTACTACACAGATCACATCCCGATCCCTGCCTTCATCATCACAAATAGTGCAGATCTCACGATCCGTCAGATTCTGACAGTGAGGACACAGATGAACCGTGTGCTTGGCCTGTAGGATCGCCTCAGCAAATTCCTCTGCTTGAGCCATGGGCATTTCCAGCATATGAAAAGCCAGTCTCTGGGCAGTTTTCCCACCGATACCGGGAAGTCTTGCAAACTGCTCTGTCAGTCGTTCCAGAGCTGCAGGAAATACTCTCATCAGAACAATCCGTTCAGATTCAGACCACCGGTAAGACGGGACATATTCTGGGATGCCTCAGAATCAGCCTTCCGCATGGCTTCGTTCACTGCACCAACGATCATATCCTGGAGCATCTCAATATCCTCAGGATCCACAGCTTCGGGAGCAATGGTCAGATTCAGAACCTCATGCTTACCGTTGACACGGGCAGTAACAACGCCGCCACCGGTAGTAGCTTCATATTCCTTGTTCTCCAGTTCTTCCTGCATTCTCAGCATATCCTGCTGCATCTTCTGAGCCTGCTTGATCATGTTCATGTTCATGCCGCCACCCATACCGGGACGGAATCCGCCTTTTGCCATTTTAATTTTCTCCTTTATCCTTATTGATTTTCAGTTAATTGATATCGACCGTATCCTCATGCTCCTGTGCAAACTGCATCAGACGGTCAAAATTCACATTGTTGGTGGGAGCTTCCCCGGGCTGAACGATCCGCACTCGGACAGGTCTGCCTAAAATGCCGGAAGCACATTCCTGCACCACCTGCAGAACTTCAGGCTTATTGATCAGCGCAACGGCAAATGCCGCTCTGGCTTCCAAATTCAAAACAGCTCCACGAAGAACACCTGTTACGGGAGCGTTTTCATTGACAACAAACACAGAAACTGCAGGAGGGCGCAGCTGCTGTCTAAGCTGATCCACCAGCTTGGGCCAGAAGCCCATGGGAGCCTCATCTATAGCAGTCCGAGGTGGTTCTATGTCTAAGGGCTGCTGCTCTTGTACCTGTGGTTCTGCTTCTTCCTGTGGTTCTTCCTGAGATACCCCTTGTGGAGCAGCCATAACCAAGCCGCTGGCAATCTTATTCTCAAGGCGTGTCAGTCGGGCATTGAGTGCCGAAGCATCCAGCTCTGCCTCCGGCTCACACAGCCGGATCAAGCACAGCTCCGCATCGATCCTGCGATTAGCACTGGTATTGAAGCCACTGACCGT
>JAGBGB010000105.1 GCA_017936205.1 Oscillospiraceae bacterium | reverse complement strand
TCATCGTCATCTGCATTGGTTCCGTCTAAGAGCACCGTGAAGCCGTCCTCGGCAGCAGCTTGACGGATCTTTCGGAAGATCCGTTCCTTGCAGTAATAGCACCTCTGTGCATCGTTACAGCGGATCCTCGGCTCCTGAAGCTGACTGAGACAGAGCACCGTCAACTCCACAGACAACTGTTTACAGAGCTTTTTTGCGTGTTCTAACTCAAATTGGGGCTGAAATTCAGTTTTTACATAGTAAGCATGGACTTTTTCTGCAGATTGCCGTGCTGCATAAAGCAAATAAGCAGAATCCACACCGCCGGAAAAGGCAACGGCAACCTGAGGAAACTGTTGAAAAAAGGATCTCAACAACAAACAACGCCTCACTTTAGTACCCTGGATTATGAATGGTTTCATTCTATCAGCACTTTGGGTTTTTGTCAATAAAGGCTTGTTTATTCGTCTTGTTTTTTGGGAATGTTCAAGCTATATTTGATCATTATAATGGAAACATGGAGAAGATATTTGGTATGATTGTATGTCAAATGATATGAAATAGATAGATATTTTTCATTGACATCATTCATTGGCTGTGTTATACTTACTGTGATTAAATTGAGAGATTATGTCCATGTGAAGAAGGAGATATTTATGGGTGATAAGTCTACTGAGTCTAATGGCGTATTCGAGATAGACCTTAAGCGCATAGCAGACAGGCTGCTTCACAGACTGTGGCTGATTGTGCTTATGTCCGTTGTCGGCGCAATTGCTGCTTTTGTGTTTACGTTCTATTGTGTGACCCCACTGTATCAGTCTTCGGCGATGTTCTATGTCAATAACAGCACGATCTCCTTGGGAGATACGGTGATTGGCGGTCTGTCCGCTAGTGACATTTCGGCATCCAGAGGTCTGGTCGATTCCCACATTGTCATATTGAAGGCAAGGACCACCTTGAATCAGATCATTGATTATAAGGGTCTTTCCAGAACTCCGGGGGAACTTAGGGCGATGATCTCTGCAGCCCCTGTGAATTCGACGGAGATTTTTGAAGTCATTGTGACCAGTCCGGATCCCTATGAGGCAGAGCAGATCGCCAGTGCCATCACAGATATCCTGCCCAAGAAGATCGAGGAGATCATTGAGGGCAGCTCTGCGCAGATCGTGGATCGGGCAATCGTCGCATCCCGTCCCAGCTCTCCCAGTTATACGAAGAATGTTGCCGTGGGCTTCCTGTTGGGAATGTTCATTACGGTTGCGGTCATTGTTCTTCGCCTTCTGTTTGATACCATCATTCGGACGGAGGAGAATGTTACGCAGCTTACCAAGTATCCCGTTCTCGCCGCTGTTCCGAATATGCTTGCACCCGGGAAGGGGAAGTATTATTCCTACCAGTCTAAGAAGAATGCCGCCGATGCTGCCGCTAAGAAGAAGGGTGTCCTCATTGGTGAGGAGGTCAGCTTTGTGGCTTCTGAGGCATATAAGCTTCTGCGAACCAAGTTGCAATTCTCCTTTGCAGACGATGGCGGAGCAAGAGTCTTGGGGCTGTCCAGTGCTATGGCAGGAGAGGGTAAGAGCTTGACTGCTGTAAATCTGGCATATTCTCTGTCTCAGTTGAATAAGAGAGTGATCCTGATCGACTGTGATATGCGCCGTCCTACTCTTGCGGAGAAGATGCGGCTACATAAGACTCCCGGCTTGTCCAATTGGCTTACCGGACAGGAGAATATTATGGACCTTCTGCAGCATTGCGTGCTTCGGGATCAGAAGGGAGTTTTTGATGTCATTACCGCAGGTCAGACACCTCCTAACCCTGTGGAGCTGCTGAGCTCAGAGAAGATGATGAAGACCCTGCAGCTGCTGCGGAAGTCCTATGATTACATCCTCCTTGACCTGCCTCCTGTGGGAGAGGTCAGTGATGCACTGGCAGTAGCCGGTCAAGTTGATGGCATGCTTCTGGTCGTTCGTCAGGATTATTGTCATCGCGGAGCCCTGTTGGAGACGGTCAAGCAGTTTGAATTCATCGAGTCCAAGATCCTTGGTGTTGTGTATAACTGTGCCTCTGATTCCGGTGGCGGATATGGCTATAAGAAATACTATAAGAAGTATTATAAGACCTATGGTTATCGTCGCAGCACCTCTGCGAGGGACAATTCTGTGAATGTAAGCAAGAATGATTCGGAGAAGGCGTAATTCCTTCCTCTCGTTCATTCTGAAAATAAACAATTATTTTGAAATGGAGATGGTATTATGAAACGCATTCTTTCCCTGATCACTGCCATGGTACTGTGTGTGGCTCTTCTGTCCTCTTTCGCTTTCGCCGAGGGATTTGTTCCCAGTATTGGTGACAAGGACCATCCCGAGATCGTTCCCGGTGAAGACGGCTCCGTGGGTTACATCATTGGCGAGGGCGACAAGATCGT
>JAGBGB010000104.1 GCA_017936205.1 Oscillospiraceae bacterium | reverse complement strand
GCCTCAAGCTCTGAATCTAAGAACAACAGGATTATTCTCTTGGAGTATGAAATGTGTATACCATGTATTTACACAAAGTGTATACCATGTTACTCTTGACACAATGCGCGCCCCTACGAATGGTACGATAAATCGGAATTTCCCGGTGGATGGGTGGAAAACGGCCTCCCGTGGTGCGGTGGCATCATGGGAGGCCGTGGTTTTTGGGGATTATTTGATCAGCTTCAGGGCCTTTGCAAGCTCCATGAGAGCCAGGGGAACAAAGATCAGACCCAGAGCCAGCAGGTACAGGGGCCAGGTCAGGGTGATCAGACCGAAGGCTGTCTTAATGGGCGTGAACAGCACCAGCAGCATGAGGACGATGGATAAGAGTGCTGCCTTGTTCAGGGTCTTGTTGCCGAAGACACCGATCTTAAAGATGGAACGGTCAGAACGCATATTGTATGCCTGAACGATCTGAGACAGAGCCAGAACGGTGAAGGCGAGGGTCTGGCCGCCTTCTACGGAGCCCATAACAGTCTCGCCTACACGGTAGGCGATCAGGGACAGGAGGCCGAACATGACACCTTGGAGCACCACACGGATCCCAAGACCGTTGGCGAAAAGCCCTTCTTTCTTGGGACGGGGCTTCTCGTCCATGACACCGGTTTCGATGGGCTCCATGCCCAGTGCAATGGCGGGGAGAGAGTCTGTGATCAAGTTGATCCACAGCAGCTGCATGGACAGAAGGGGAGTCCTCTGCCAGAGAAGCATGGCGAAGAAGACTGTAAAGACCTCACCGATGTTGGTTCCCAGCAGGAAGCCAACGACTTTCTTAATATTGCGGTAGATGCTTCTGCCCTCACGGACGGCTTCGACGATGGTGGCGAAGTTGTCATCGGACAGGGTCATATCTGCTGCGCCCTTGGCAACATCTGTGCCGGTGATGCCCATAGCGCAGCCGATGTCTGCAGCCTTCAGCGCGGGGGCATCGTTGACACCGTCACCGGTCATGGAGACTACCTGCTCCTTCCGCTGCCATGCCTTGACGATGCGGATCTTGTTCTCGGGAGAAACACGGGCATATACAGAGATCTGCTCTACCTGTGCATCCAGCTCTTCGTCGGTCATGGCATCCAGCTGTGCGCCGGTAATGGCCTTCTGACCGGGCTGGAGAATGCCTAACTGCTTGGCAATGGCAGAAGCCGTGACCACATGGTCACCTGTGATCATTACAGGCTTGATCCCTGCACGCAGGCAGGTACGGACAGCCTCTGCTGCCTCGGGTCTGGGAGGATCGATCATACCCAGCAGGCCGTGGAAGGTCAGACCCTGCTCAAGGGTGCTCAGATCCTTGGGAAGCTCTTGGATCTCCTTATAGGCAACAGCCAAAACACGGAGGGCACAGGAGCTTATTTCGTCATTCATTTTACGGGCAGCTTCCAGATCGCCCTTGATGCAACGGGGAACCATCATGTCGAAGGCACCCTTGACAATGACCAGCAGCTTGCCGTCTACCTTGTTGACAGAGGTCATAAGCTTACGGTCGGAATCGAAGGGCAGCTCTGCCACACGGGGGAAGCGGCTGTTCAGATCCCCCTGAGGCATGCCGTTGTTATGGGCAGCTAAAATAATCGCTGTCTCCGTGGGATCACCGATGTGCTGGACCTGATCTCCCTCGAAGCGGATGGAGCCGTCGCAGCATAGGGTAGCGTAACCAAGGAGCTTGCGGATCTCAGTGGAATTCTCCTTGCTGATCTCCTCGGCCTTGCCTTCAATATATGCCTTCATCAGGGTCATGCGGTTCTGGGTCAGGGTGCCGGTCTTATCGGAGCAGATAATGGAAGCACCGCCCAGCGTCTCAACTGCAGGCAGTCTGCGGATGACTGCATTCTGCTTCGCCAGTCGCTGTACACCGATGGAGAGAACGATGGTAACAATGGCAGGCAGTCCTTCGGGAATGGCTGAGACCGCAAGAGAGACTGCAGTCATGAAGATCTCCATGACCGGCAGCTTAGCAAGCAGACCAATGACGAAGATGATTCCGCACACACCCAGAGCTAAGAAGCCCAAGTACTTGCCTAACTGAGCCAGCTTCTTCTGCAGGGGGGTCTGTGCATCCTGCTCACCCTGAAGCAGGTTGGCGATCTTGCCCATTTCTGTGTTCATGCCTGTGGCAGTGACCACAGCCAAAGCTGTACCGTAGCTGACGGAGCAGCCGGAGTAGATCATATTGCTCCGATCGCCCAGAGGAGCTTTCTCCTCAATGGCAGCCTCGGCATCCTTCTCGGAGGGGACGGATTCCCCGGTGAGGGCGGATTCCTCACACTTCAGGTTGACACTGCGGATCAGGCGAGCATCTGCGGGAACAAAATCACCGGCTTCCAGTCGGATGATGTCGCCGGGAACCAGCCCGGAGGACTCAATGACCTGCTCCTGCCCCTCACGGATCACACGGCAGTGGGGAGCGGACATGCTCTTGAGTGCTTCCAGAGCCTTCTCCGCCTTACTCTCCTGCATGACACCCATAATGGCGTTGAGCACCACAATGAGCAGGATCAGACCGGGCTCGAAGAACTCCTTGGGATTGCCCTCTACACAGGCAATGACGAAGGAAATGGCAGCAGCCACCAGCAGGATGATGATCATCGCATCCTTAAACTGGTCAAAGAAGCGTTGGAGATTGGTTTTCTTCTTGGCTTGTTGCAGCTCGTTGGGACCGTATTGGCTCCTGCGGGCTGCAACCTCCTTAGCTGACAGACCCGTTTGATCGGTCTTCAGCTGGGATAGCACCTCATTCAGAGGCTTGGTATAAAAGCTCATAGGATCACCTCAGAATAGTATATGGAGCCGTAGCTTGTTTCATTAGAAAGCCCAGTTGCCCTTGCGGAAAATGGGAACGATTCTGCCGTCACGGGTATGAGCATCGATCTCCAGATCCTCGGAGCCGATCATGAAGTCCTCGTGAACCATGGATTCGTTCAGACCCATCTCACGGCATTCTTCCAGCGTGCGGTTTTCGAAGCCCTGAATGGTATCGGCGAAGCCCTTGCCCAGTGCCAGATGGCAGGCAGCGTTCTCGTCGAAGAGGGTGTTGTAGAACAGCAGACCGGAATTCTGAATGGGAGAATCATAGGGAACCAGAGCACACTCGCCCAAATAGGCAGCGCCCTCGTCCATGGAGATCAGCTGTTTGAGCAGCTCCTCGTTCTTCTCTGCGTGAACCTCTACAGCCTTACCGCCCTCGAAGCGGATGGAGAAGTTCTCGATCAGCTGTCCCTGATAGGACAGGGGCTTGGTGGAATAGACGATGCCTTCTGCCTCGCCCTTCTTGGGGGAGATAAAGCATTCCTCTGTGGGAATGTTGGGGTTGAAGTAAATGCCCTGCAGGGAGGTGTCGCCGCCGCCCTTGAATTCGCCCAGCTCCATCATACCTACACGGAAGTCGGTGCCGTTGGAGCTGCGGTATTCCAGAGTCTGAATGCCCAGAGAGTTCAGGTAGTCGCAGCGCTTACGCAGATCCTCGTTATGAGCCTTCCATGCCTCGATGGGATCCTCGGTCACACGGGAGGCAGAGAGAATGGCTTCCCACAGCTTCTCAATGGCTTGCGCCTTGGACAGCTTGGGGAACAGCTTCTTTGCCCATGCGGCACCGGGAACTGCGGCAATGCACCACTGGTACTTGTTCTCCATACTCTCACGGTAGGGCTTAATGATCTTGTAGCGAGCTTGTGCAGCCTTTGCCATCTTCTTCTGATTGATGCCCTTGAGCCCGTCGGGATCTTCGGAGATCAGGTAAATGCGGCAGGGCAGCTTGTCAGCCATGTGCTTCCAACGGGCTTCTTCATACTCTGCCATTTCTGCCAGAGTTTTGTTGGTACGCCAGCGGTAGGTCAGCTTGGCAAGGGGCTGGTAATCCCAATCCACGACGACCTTCTTGGCACCGGCTCTGTAGCATTCCTCTACTACCATGTAGACAAATTCAGGCTGATCCAGATCGGCGTTAATAAAGACCTCTTGGCCCTTCTGTACATTGACGCCTACGGTGGCGATGAGCTTGGCATACTTTTTTAAAATTGTTTTCTTCATGGGACTCCTCCTGAAAAAATGATTACAATTATCATAGCACAAAAAAACAGATCTTGCAATACACAAAAAAACGCTGTAGAATAAAAGCAGAATCAAGGAAGGATGGATCTTATGACGAAGACACAATGGCAGACACTTCTGCAGCAGGGAACGGTGCTTCTGGACGGAGCCACCGGATCCAATTTAATGAAGCTGGGCATGCCCCGAGGGGTGTGCACCGAGGCTTGGGTGGCAGAGCACCCGGAAGCCATTTTGGAGCTGCAGCGGGCTTATGTGAAGGCAGGCTCTCAAATTGTCTATGCACCTACATTTTCCGCAAATCGTCACTCTCTGGCAAGGCATGGTCTGCAGGATCAGGTGCGTGAGCTGAATCGGAGGCTGGTGCAGATCTCTAAGGAGGTAGAGGGGGCTCTGGTCGCCGGGGATATGACCACTACAGGAGTGCCTATGGAGCCCTTGGGAACCATGGGCTACAATGAGCTGTTCGATATTTATGCCGAACAGGCACAGGCTCTGGCGGAGGCAGGAGCGGATCTGATGGTGGTGGAGACCATGCTGGGCGTGGACGAGACTGCTGTAGCCTTAGAAGCCATTGGCAGTGTCTGCGAGCTGCCTGTACTGTGTACAGTCAGCATTCAGGCAGACGGAGGACTGTACTTCGGCGGCAGCTGCTTTGAGGCAGCCCGAACCCTGCAGGAGCTGGGAGCCTCCGCAGTGGGCATCAATTGCTCCCTGGGACCGGAGCAGCTATGCTCTATTGTACGCAATCTCAGGGAACTCATTCACATCCCCCTGATCGTCAAGCCCAATGCGGGGATGCCCACCATCTCCGATACAGGGGATGCCATCTACCCCATGGATCCGCACAGCTTCGCACAGCACATGAGCAAGCTGATCCAAGTCGGTGCCGATATTGTCGGCGGCTGCTGCGGCACCTCTCCTGCCTATATCGCCGCCCTGAAGGCTGTCCTCAAGAACAGCCCCAGCCACAAGTAACCCGGCTATCCCCCCTTACCGTTGGTCAAATTCCGATTTATCGTACCATTCGTAGGGGCGCG
>JAGBGB010000103.1 GCA_017936205.1 Oscillospiraceae bacterium | reverse complement strand
TCATCACGGATAAGCAACAGTACGAAGCGGCAACGGGCAAGCCCCTTATGGACGGTGCTGTTGTGCCCACGGGCACGGAGATCGCCTATAGCTTCGGTCTCACCAACCGCCGGGATCTGCCTGTCCTTGATCTGCTGCTGACAGACAGCAAGCTGGGAGTCACCTTAAACGGGAATAGGGAAAACGGATCTATCACATTGAATGATCCGAACATCCCGGATGTCACACGCTACGCAACGGATCTGACTGTGGTATACAGCGGCTATGATAATATCACCAAAACAGTATCCACAGAGCCGGCACAAGCCCTAAGCTTTACGGAAATGGAGGATTTAATCGAAAATGCCGTAGTTGCGAAGTATCCCCCCTATACCACTTCTCCTCTGGGCTCCGGGGTTTACAGCTATAAGGTAGAGTCTGCAGAGCAGCTCCTGACCTTACTGCAGCTGGGGATCCCTGCCTACAGCAAGCTGACCATAAAGGGCTTCCGCCATACCATGGGAGGAGGAGAATTTGTCAATTCCCTAAGCACCCGGTGTATCCCCGTGAACTTCGACCGCGACACTATGGGTGTACCGGTCGTAGAATACGGCACGCCCATTAATGGTGTAGCCGGCTGTAAATGTCAAGGTCTGAGCATTGCTTTGGTATCTGCAAACGAGCCCTATGCTGTAGTCCTGGACTACGGCAAGGCAGTGGAGGTAGACCTGTCGCCTGTGCGCCAAACGCTCGCCGTTCCTAACGGACTAAGCTTAACCTATGTGGGTTCTACCTTTAATGGCGAGCATGACACGATCAAGACGACTAAGCCTATCAATCTTACCTTTACGGCAGCAGGGCAAACTGTGGAAGAGGAGACCGCTCGGTACACCATGACCTCTGCTCAAACGCTACGCTTTGCAACCAAGTGCTTTATGGAGGAGATCCACACCTTCTATGCGGTGTATCATGTGACAGCGACCAATATTACCGGCTTTACCCCTTACTATATTATGAAAGCGGTGTCCTTCCTCCCCGCCACTATGGTCTACTATGAGGCTGAGGACTTCTTGAATGAGATCAGCTACACAGAAAAGCGAACCACAGGAGCCGGCACCGAGAGCCCTGTTACCACTGTCTTCGAAAAGTGGGGAGAGGACGGGGCTGCCAACGCGATCAAGGAGGAAGGTACGGCTGCCACCGATGATCTGCAGGTGTTTGAGCCTGCCGGCAATAACTACGCCTACGGCAACGATGGATCTTATGATGACGATACCCGTCTTTCTAACGGTAAGAGCTTATATGTGGAAGGCGCCGGAGTCATTGTACCCAATGCAACCACCAACAACAACTATACTCAGATCAAGTTCTCCTTCTATGGTACAGGCTTTGATCTGATCAGCCGTACCAATCCCTCTCAGGGCTATGTCCGAGTGTCCGTTTACTCTGATGAAGCAATGACCATGGACGATCTGGAAAGAGCAGTTACCGTGAATAATTACGGTGAGCTGGACCTGTATCAGATCCCTGTTGTATCCATCCAGGGCCTGCCCTCTAAGATGCACCATGTATCCGTGGAGGTTAGAGATAAAGTAACCATACCTGTGATCAATCTTACCTATGGCAATCAATTCTATTTGGATGCCATTCGGATCTACGATCCCATTGATGTAACCGGGGGAGGATCGACCGAGGATCAGACTCTGGCATACAAGACCTACTGTGCCGACCGGGAAGCTCACGCAGTGGTTAAGGAAATTCGGGAAGCCCTGTTAGAGGGAGCTAAGACAGAAGGTCTTACCGGTCTAACAGCAGGTGCCATGTTTGTAGATACCGAGGAGCTTACGGGCACTGAAAACGGTAGCGGAAATTCTACAGGCTCTACCATTCAGATTTCCGATCATCTTGCAGCCTCTGTGGCTACTTATGAGAAGGTAGGTCCCAATAATGAGGTTTATCTCTCTCCCGGACAGGCAATTGCCTTTAAGTTAGAACTTGCAGATGGGAAGGTTCCGGACCGCATCGATGTGGGAGCCAAGACCATCTTGGGAGATGCGGCTACGCTTGCTGTGGGCTTCGTGGGAGCTGCAAAGACAGACAGCAGCACCTTGGAGAGCCTGACTCGTATAGCAGAAAATATTGTGACCTCCACCGCTATGTACTATAATGTGGGTATCCCTGCGTCTTTCGCAGAAACGGATAACTATTTGGTGATTTACAATGCCTATCCCGGAGAAGGCTACAGTGCTGAAAATCCCACCAATATCCTATCTATTACCGATCTGAAGGTTGCTTATAAGAGCGATCCGGCAATTGAGAGTACTGCTGTCGAACCCTACTTCTTTGCTGTAGATAACCGGACTTTAAAGGCTGCGGCTGTCTTTATGAGAGCGATTCCGGAAACACCCATTTTAGATGGGAGTGCGGAGATCCTGCACAGCTTGAATCTTGCCGGTGACCTTTCTATAAACTATGCGGTTCCGAAGACTGCCCTCGAAGGCTGTGAAGCCTTCTCTCTGGAGGTAGATGTGCCCGTCTACGAAGGGAATCAAAGGACCGGTACCAAGCACATGACTCTGCATCCTGTAGAGAATGGACCCTATTACTACTTCACTCTGACGGGGGTCACTGCTGTGCAGATGAATGATGAAATGGAAGCCGTCCTCCACTGGAGGCGAGACGGACAGCACTATTGCTCCTCCACAGATGTGTATTCTGTTGCCCGGTATGCCTATTCCCAGTTGAACAAGGCTGATGCTATGGACAGGCTGAAGACCCTCTGTGCCAATCTGCTGGTCTACGGTGGGAAGGCGCAGATCTTCAAGGGCTACCGCTTGAACGCCCTTGTAGATTCTGCTATGACAGAGTGGCAGAGAGCCTATTGCACCGATCCGGAGACGGTTACCTTTGGCAACACCAATGTAACACGGGAGGATTTGGAAAAGCCTACTGTTGCGTGGGTGGGGAAGACCTTGAATTTAGGCTCTAAGGTTACTCTGAAGTTCGTCTTCAGCATCAACGGATACAGCGGTAGTTTAGATGATCTGAGCCTCCGGGTGAGCTATACCGATTTGGACGGGGAGACGGTCACCGCTACCGTCCGGGAGCATGAGACCTACAATGGGGCAGCGGGACAGTATGCCTTCTCCTTCGATGGTCTCTTAGCGGCCGAGCTGAGAAGTGTCGTATCCGTGCAGATCTATGCAGGGGATGAACCTGCATCCTGCACCCTGCAATACAGTGCAGACACCTACGGAAACAATAAGGTCGGCACACTGGGAGATCTGTGCAAAGCCCTATTTGCCTACAGCGATAGTGCGAAAGCATTCTTTCAATAAGTTCAATTGCACGAGGGGACGGATTTCTGTTTCAGATAAAAAGTTTGAAATTCCACAATTTATACCGGAAATGTTCTAATATACTTTTGAAAAAATTGCAAAAGACACAGAGCACCCCCTTGTGCTGTCACTGATGCCTGGATTATACACTGTTTTTCAAGGAATAGCCTTGCGGAGGATAGGATTTGGTGATATAATCAAAATGTATCCGAACAAAATTTGCAAAGGAGTGTTGCATCATGAAAAAAGGCATTTTTACCCTGCTGCTCGTTCTGTGTATGGTCTGCACCGTTGCGGTTATGGGCACCATGACGGCATCTGCGGCAGAAACCTCCGGTTCCTGTGGAGAGAATGTTACATGGGTCTTCGACAGTCAGACCGGGACACTGACCATTTCCGGCACCGGACAGATGTATTATCCCCTTCCGACACCGCCCAGCTTTGAAGATGATCCATTTTATTTCGACGATGTTACTTCTGTTACACCCTGGGCATCTGTAGAGGACTCGATCAAAAAAATCGTGGTAAGCGAAGGAATTACGAACCTTTATGAAAAGGCATTTACCGGTTGCTACAATGTGACCGAGGTATCCCTCCCTACCACCTTGGAATCCATAGGGGAAAAGGTATTCTATGGATGTACCTCCCTGAAAACTGTGGAGCTTCCCGATAACCTGCATACCATCCAGTATATGGCATTTTCCGCATCGGGCTTGGAGAGTGTGGTTCTTCCTGCCAATGTGGTTAACATTCATATGGATGCTTTTGGGAACTGCAAATCCTTGCAATCTGTCGTTCTTCCCGAAAATTTGAAAACCTTGCAATCCTTCGTCTTTCAGGAGTGCAATGCATTAACAAGTGTGACATTCCCTGCAGGACTCAGGGTTATCTCCAATTACGCATTTTATGGGTGCTCTTCTTTAGAGAATGTGACGCTGCCCGATGGGATGACTACCATTGAATATCATGCATTTGATAATTGTACTGCCTTAAGAAGCATAGAGATCCCTGCAGGTGTTACTAAGATCGACAAGAGTACTTTCTAAAATTGTCTTTCATTGACCGATGTGACCATTGCCGGTGCCAATGTCATCGATGAGAACGCATTCTACAACTGTCTCTCCCTGAAAAATGTAACGGCTTCCCATGGCCTGACCACGATTAACGACAATGCTTTTGCAAAATGTAAAGAGCTGGTCCACTTGGATCTGCCGGGAACGGTCACATATATCGCTGTAAATGCCATTGATGAGACTGCACTCTATAACGATACCGCCAATTGGGAGAACGGCATCCTGTATGTGGGAAAATATTTGTTCAAGACAACGAATTTGAATTATGAAGAGCTCGTCGTTCGGGACGGCACGACGGTAATCGGCGAAGGAGTATTCCAAGATTTCACAAGCCTGAAAAAACTGACCCTTCCCCATAGTGTAACAACCATTCAACAGAGTGCGTTCTCAGGATGCAGTGGACTAACGAGTGTAGTAATTCCGGAAACTGTAAAGTCCATAGAACGCCGTGCTTTCTACAATTGTACCGGGTTGGAACGCGTAGCGATTCTTGGCAATATTACGAGCTTTGGCATCGATGTTTTCCGTAATTGCAGTCATCTTTCCTCTGTAACCATCGCAGGTGCAACCAGTGTCCCTTCCGGTGCCTTTGAGGCCTGTGCCGCCTTGGAGGAGATCACCATTCCGGCGGATGTTACATTCCTTGGGGACGGAGCATTCTTGGATTGTGTTAGCTTGCAGAAGGTAACCTTCTCTACTGCATACATAGAAGAAATCGAGTTCGGCGCTTTCGAGAACTGTGTGAGCTTGAAGAGTATAGATATCCCGGAGGGTGTTGAGATCTTAATGTGGGATACCTTCCGTGGTTGTACCGCACTGGAAAGTGTGACCATTCCGGAATCGGTACGGACTTTGCACCCCGACGCCTTCTCCAATTGTACCTCATTGAAAAGTATATATATCCCTAAGAATGTGACATATGTTGGCGAGAAATTCGGCAGTTGTACTGCCTTGACAGCCATTTGGGTGGATGAGGAAAATTCTGCGTATTCCAGCGATGAAAATGGCGTGATGTACAATAAGTCCAAGACTGCTCTGTTTGCTTTCCCCCGCGGATATGTGGGTGAATATGTGATCCCCCATACGGTAACAACCATTGGGGAAAGCAGCTTCAGCAGTTGTAAAAAACTCACAAGCATTACGATCCCTGTTGGCATAAAGTCTATTGGCGATTATGCCTTCCGCTATTGTACCAATCTGGAGAGTGTGACCCTGCCTCAGGGAATCACCACACTGGGTCAGCAAGCATTCATTGGCTGCACTGCCTTAAGAAGTATCAGCATACCCAATACATTAACTTCTATTGGAGACGATGCATTCTCTGGCTGTAAGTCTATGGAAAGATTCTGTGTCGAGGAAGGAAATCCTAACTATTCCGCTGATGAATACGGTGTTTTGTATAATGCAGATAAAACAAAACTGCTGATGTTCCCGGCAGGATATCAGGGGGCGTTTGTAGTTCCGGAGAGCGTAACCAACATTGACCACGGTGCTTTCTCATCTGCCAAGGGACTGACGGCAGTGACGATTCCCGGAACAGTGTATGCTATTACATCCAACTGCTTCTCCGGCTGTACAAACTTAACAGAGGTAACGATTTGCGAAGGGGTAGCGTCACTTTACAATCATGCCTTTTACGGCTGCAGAGGCTTGCAGACGGTGGTCCTGCCCAAAAGCGTAAGGAGTACTGACTACATGACATTTGCCGGGTGCACAAATCTGACGGACCTATATATCCTGAATCCGCGCTGTAGTTTTGCTTCCGGACCTGCCCCCATTGCCGATCCGGAAATTACAACTCTCTATGGAGAGGTGGGATCTACTACAGAACAATATGCAACGAAAAATGGCTTCAAATTTATGCCCCTGACAGACTCTGTAAAGATTACCATCAACCACAGTGTGGAGCTTGCCAACGAGCTTTCAATCAATTATATGGTCAGAGCAGACCTGTTACAGTCCTATGAAGGCTATGACTATACCATGAAGGTAGTGCTCCCCGTTTATGAGGGCAATACCCAAACCGGTACCACTACCATGGAACTGCAACCTGTTCTGAAGGGAAACTATTATTACTTCATTCTCACCGGACTCAACGCAACTCGGATGAACGATACCATGCAGGCTACCTTGCATATTTCCAATGGCTTGCGTCAGGTGCTGTCTCAGACGGACAGCTATAGCATCGCTACCTATGCCTACAACCAGCTCCGCAAGGAGGGTGGTATCCCTGTCCATACCGTACAGGATGCAGCCAATGCTGCCAAGCTACTGCATCAGCAAGGGGTACGTCGGGTGATCATCACCCTTGGTG
>JAGBGB010000102.1 GCA_017936205.1 Oscillospiraceae bacterium | reverse complement strand
TATGTAGAATCTCTGTCTGCCTATGTAAGACAATTTCTCGGGCAGCTGGACAAGCCGGATGTGGATACCATCTAGGGCTTGTCTCCTGCTATTTCCATTGATCAGAAGACCACCTCCAAGAATCCCAGATCTACTGTGGGTACGGTTACGGAGATCTATGATTATCTCCGCTTGCTGTGGGCGAGGGTGGGCATTCCCCACTGTCCCAGGTGCGGACGGGAGATCCGCCGTCAGAGCATTGACCAGATCGTGGACAAGGTTCTGACCATGCCGGAGGGAACCCGCTTCCAGGTTTTAGCTCCCATTGTCCGTGGGAAGAAGGGCGAGCATGTGAAGCTGTTGGAGGATGCACGGAAAAGCGGCTTTGCCCGTGTGCGGATTGATGGCATCCTCTATGATCTCAGCGAGGAGATCTCCCTTGAGAAGAATAAGAAGCATAAGATCGAGCTGGTGGTAGACCGTCTGATCCTTCGGGGAGACATTACCCGACGGCTGACGGATTCTATTGAAACAGCTCTGAATCATGCGGACGGGCTGGTGATCATTCATGAGCCTGCTACGGATGCAGAGACCCTGTATTCTCGGAATTATGCCTGTGATGACTGCGGTATTTCTGTACCGGAGCTGTCTCCTCGTTTGTTTTCCTTCAACAACCCTATGGGAGCCTGCCCGGAATGCTCCGGCTTGGGCTTCCGTCTGAAGGTAGACCCGTCTCTGATCATTCCCGATCCGGAGCTATCCATCTATGACGGAGCCATCCAATCCAGCGGTTGGGGGAGCGTAAAGGGCGACGGCATTGCCGGAATGTACTTTGATGCCCTGTCTAAGGCTTATGATTTTGACCTTCATGCGCCCTACCGCAGCCTGTCTGAGGAAGCCAAGGATGTGATCCTGAACGGCACCCGTGGACAGAAGCTAAAGCTGAGCTATAATCGGGGGAGCTCCTACGGCGTGCTGGAGCAGGCATTTGAGGGTGTGATCCCCAATATTGAACGCCGCTTCCGTGAGACCCAGTCCGATGCAGTGCGGAAGGAGCTGGAGGAGTGTATGGCAGCCTCTCCCTGCCCTCACTGCCATGGGGAACGACTGTCCGAGCTGGTTCGGGCAGTGACCGTGGGTGGTCTCTCTATTGCTCAGTTCTGTGAGCTCTCTGTGGGGAAAGAACTGGAATTTATTGACAACTTAGAGTTGGAGGGAGCCGATGCAGTGATTGCAGAGCAGATCCTGCGTGAGATCCGCTCCCGTTTGGGCTTCCTGCAGAGTGTGGGACTGCAATATCTGACCCTTGCCCGTTCCGCTTCCACCTTGTCCGGCGGCGAGGCACAGCGGATCCGTTTGGCGACTCAGATCGGCTCCTCTCTAATGGGAGTGCTGTATATTTTAGATGAGCCCAGTATTGGGCTGCATCAGAGAGATAACGACAAGCTGCTGCAGGCTTTGGCACATTTGCGGGATCTGGGCAACACCCTGATCGTGGTCGAGCATGATGAGGATACCATGCGTGCAGCAGATTTTATTGTGGATGTTGGTCCCGGTGCGGGCATTCATGGAGGTGAGATCGTAGCCTCCGGTAGCCTACAGGACATTATGGACAACCCAAACAGCATTACCGGCCAATACCTCAGCGGCGCAAGAGCCATCCCTGTTCCCTCAAGCAGGCGGAAGGGGAATGGGAAGCTCCTGTCCTTCTATAACTGTCGGGAGAATAATCTCAATGGCTTGGATGTACACATTCCTCTGGGGACACTGACCTGTGTGACCGGTGTTTCCGGCTCAGGAAAGTCCTCATTGGTAAATGAGATCATTGCCAAGAAGCTGTCCGGTGCGCTGAATCATGCCCGTATCCGACCCGGCAAGCATGACCGCTGTGAGGGGCTGCAAGCCTTGGACAAGGTCATTGTGATCGACCAGAGTCCCATTGGCAGAACGCCCCGTTCCAATCCTGCTACCTATACAGGATTGTTCAACGATATTCGAGATCTGTTTGCTGCCACTGCCGCTGCAAAGGAGCGGGGCTTTGCTCCCGGGCGGTTCTCCTTCAATGTGAAGGGTGGTCGCTGTGAGTCCTGCTGTGGCGACGGCCTGGTGAAGATCGAAATGCACTTCCTTCCTGATGTTTATGTTCCCTGTGAGGTCTGCCACGGAAAGCGTTATAACCGAGAGACCTTAGAGGTACAGTATCGTGGGAAGTCCATTGCGGATGTTCTGGAAATGACTGTGGATGAAGCAGTAGACTTTTTTGAGAACCAGCCCCGTCTTCGGGAGAAGGTTCGCACCCTGTCTCTGGTGGGACTGGGCTATATTAAGCTGGGGCAAAGCTCTACCACCCTGTCCGGTGGCGAGGCTCAGCGAGTGAAGCTTGCCACAGAGCTGTCCCGTCATGCCACGGGGAAGACTCTGTATATTCTGGATGAGCCTACCACCGGTCTGCATATGTATGATGTGCAGAAGCTGCTGGATGTGCTGCAGAAACTGGTGGATGCAGGGAACACCGTCCTTGTCATTGAGCATAATCTGGATGTGATCAAGTCTGCTGACCACCTGATCGATCTGAGCCCGGAGGGGGGAGACGGTGGCGGACAGATCGTTGCTGTGGGAACTCCGGAGGAATTGGCTGCTTGTGAGGACTCCTTTACAGGCCATTATTTAAAAAACCACTTGGAGTGATGCACGATGAATGCTAAGCGTATTTCTGCACGCTATCTTGCTACAAATGCGGATCAGCTGAGTCAGGAGGAGTTGTTGGAGCTGCTCCTGAGATACTGTGAGGAAGAACCGGAGTCACAGGCACAAGCGCTGCTGAGTCACTACGGGAATCTGGCAAATCTGTTAGATTCCCGTGTAGAGGATATGCAGGTCTATTCGAAGCTTAGCACAGATGGGATCGCACTGGTGAGACTGGTGGCAGAGCTCCACAGGAGATATTTGTTGATCCGCTCCCGAACAGATCATTATCTGAAGGACAGTACTGCCATTGCTCAGTACATGCTGCCTCTGTTCAGCGGAGAGCAGGACGAGGTGGTCTATTTGCTGTGTTTGAATGGAGCACGAATGGTGTTAGGCTGCACCAAGATCGCACAGGGAGTGGTGGATTCTGCCCATTTATCCCTCCGCACCTTGGTGAAGGAGGCTCTGCAGCGCAATGCCAGTGCAGTGGTACTGGCTCATAACCACCCCACAGGCTTGCCGTCACCCTCTGAGGCGGATATTCGAACCACCCTGCGGCTGCAGGAGCTCCTTTCTCCTATGAACATTTCCTTCTTGGATCATATTGTATTTTCCAACGATAGCTATCTGTCTATGCGGGAATGCGGCTATTACCGCTGGTAAAGCCACACAACGGAATAGTGAAAAACAGGTGTTGTTTCTGAAAGCAGTTGCTTTGCAGAGAACAACACCTGTTCTACTGGGGGCAAGGAAAGGGCTTATACTTATTTCTAATACTACTATCCAATTAAAAGTAGACACTTTTAATTGGACCTTATGTGCCCTGCTGGGCACATAAGCCGTCTTGTACGAGTTTCTACGCCCTTTCGGGCTATAGAAAGTAGCCATTAAAAATGTCTACTTTCTAAAGAAACTCAGTATAAAT
>JAGBGB010000101.1 GCA_017936205.1 Oscillospiraceae bacterium | reverse complement strand
GGTGGTTTTTGTATTCATGCCGTTCCGCCATGAACCGGACGCGCAATGCGCGCCCCTACGCAGCGGTAAATCAAACTGTTCGATAAATCGGAGTTTTGAATCAAAGCGAAATATGTAGAATAGTTCTGCGGATGGTATAAGTTCGGATAATGAAACCGACTTTTTTCGATTATGATTTACCACGGTAGGGATAGGTAGTAGGGCTGATCTTCACCGTTTTCTAAGCTGTCGCAGAGAATATAGCGTACGCGGAGAGTTTCTTCATCGTAAGCAAAAATGTAATATGTATAGCTACAGTTTACTTCTTCGAAAGGTGGAGGACTGTGAGGTAAATAGATCAGGCAGGTATAGCTTCCCCTTTCTACAGTGACAAAACAGGGCAAAGTGGTATCCTTGACTTCATGGACCATGGCAAGCACTTCATCGCTTCCAAGAAGTTCATCGCTGCTGAAGGCGGCCCCGGCAGAATCGTATGGCTGCCCAAGCTGCTGAAGGAGCAGCTGCTTGAGTTCCTGGGCGAAGTTGGTCACCCCGTTCTGGGCATGGAACCCTTCGATATGTAATTCTCAATAAAAGCAGCCGATTGCAGGCAAAAAACCTGCAATCGGCTTGTTTTATAATAGAGGGATTGAGCTGCGAAGAATGATATAAGAAATATAATTGTTGTTGTAAACTATTGACAATGTGTAAAATATCATTTATCATGGATAATGTACCCATGCCTATTGGGGTTTAAGGAACAGTATATCCCGACATTACAGGGATATATGGTCTGCAGGAGTATGAGAAAGGATGATGAATATGGTGAAAAAACTGTTTGCGCTACTCCTTATCTGTTCGCTGCTTGTCTCCATGCTGCCTACGGCGGTTTATGGTGAAGAGCGATCGGAACACATAGAAGTAGCTCCGACTTCGGAGGAACAGCCGTCTGATCCTGCATGGGATCGGGGCATGACAACGGGAAAAGCCGACTCAGAAACGGATCTGCAGGTTCGTAAGGATTATGACCTGTCACCTGAGGACTCTGCTTCGGAGCCCAAGGGAGAGCTAAAGGCAGGAGAACAGAGCGGAAGCTGTGGAGATACGCTCCAATGGTCCTTCCTGACCGATACGGGGGAGCTGATCATCAGCGGAAGTGGAAAAATGGCGGA
Source organism: Oscillospiraceae bacterium (assembly GCA_017936205.1). Classification (GTDB taxonomy): domain Bacteria; phylum Bacillota; class Clostridia; order Oscillospirales; family Oscillospiraceae; genus JAZOXB01. The sequence continues at coordinate 4,596 of JAGBGB010000101.1, read as the reverse complement.
CTATTATTCCGGCAATGCACCCTGGTATGGTCTTCGGAACAAGATCAAGAAGCTTACGGTACAGGATGGAGTCACCTATTTGGGGAAAAGTGCATTCTACTACTGCAGCAAGCTGACAGAGGTATCCCTCCCGAACAGTCTGCAGATGATCGGTGCTTACTGCTTCCAGGAATGTACCCTTCTGACGAGCATATCCTTCCCGGAGGGAATGGAGTCCATTGGATATGGTGCCTTTAATCTGGCAGGTCTGGGATCTGTCCATATTCCGTCATCCTTGACAGATCTGGGGGACTTCTGCTTCTACGGTTGCCAGAATCTGAATGAGATCTCCGTCGCAGAGGGAAATCCAACCTATTGTGTGACTGACGGTGTTCTGTACGACTATGTGAATGGGGCACTGGTACTCTGCCCTGCAAACAGAACCGCACATTTGGTGATTCCTGACAGCGTGGCAAAGCTGCAGGAGGAGGGACTTGCCCACTGTACCGAGTTAGAGGGAGTTACTATCCCTGATGGAATGACATGGGATCCCAATGCCTTCACCTTCTGCAAGGGGCTCCTGAATGTTTATGTCTACGAGACCAATCCCGACTATCAGTCCCTTGAGGGTGTTCTGTACAGCAAGGACGGAAGGGTATTGGTTCTGTTCCCGGCAGGACGGAGCGGAAGCTATCAGGTGAAGGATGGGACTGTTGAGATCGGCTACGGTGCCTTCTGCCGCATGGAGAATGAGATCAATGTTTCCCTTCCGGATTCCGTAGAGGTGATCAGTGGTAGTGCGTTCAGCTACAGTCCGGGACTGAGAGAGCTGAAGCTGTCCGGGAAGCTTCGGGAGATCTATGCACATGCCTTTAACGGATGCACGAATATGGGAAATGTGGTACTGCCGGAAAGTTTGACCCTGTTCGGTTACGGAAGCTTTGAGGATTGCAAGTCTATTACGGAGATCACTGTGCCCAGCCGGATCACAAGCGTTGCAAGTGATACCTTCATGAATTGTACCTCCTTGAAAAAGGTGGAGCTGAAGGGGGCTGTTACGGGGATCTACAATTACGCATTCTATAATTGTACTGCTTTGGAAACCATCAATCTCCCTGAGAGCTTGGAGGAGATCTACAGCTATGGGTTCTGCTATTGCAGGAAGCTTCAAGCTGTGGAGCTTCCTGAGAGCTTGACCTATATGGGAAGCTATGCTTTCAATAGCTGTACAAGCCTTACGAAGGTGGTCATTCCTCAAGGGGTCGAGCAGCTGTATTCTTCTGTATTCAGGGGCTGCAATGCTTTGAAGGAGATCGTCCTTCCCAGAGGCTTAGAGATGATCGGAGCAAGTGCCCTCAGCGACACTGCCATAGAGCAGCTTGTGATCCCGGAAACAGTGAAGGAATTGGGAAGCGGAGCCTTCCGTTGGTGCGAAAGCCTCAAATGCATTCATTTCCTTGGAGATGCACCTGCGGTCGTTGCAGATAGCTTCAGCTATACGGCGGAAGAGCTTGAGCTCTGCTATATAGAAGGCAAGGAAGGCTGGAGCACCCCTCAGTGGAATGAGATCCCCACCCAGACATGGACCTATGACTACAGCACCACTGCAAGCTGTACCTTAGGGGGCGAGGAACGATTCCAATGTAAGCACTGCTCCCTTGATTATGTTCGTAAGGTTCAGGCTTATGGACACAGCTTCGGAGAATGGATCCTGGGACAGCGTCCTACGGAAAGCTCCGAGGGCTATTGGTCATGGAGCTGCACGGTTTGCGGTGCAGAGGAACGGGAAGCGATCCCTGTTCTTGCTGCGGCTGAACAGACAGCTATGACCAGCAGCAATGCCGCAAGGCAGAATTACACGGTTTATGCCAGAACCGTCAGATCCTACTTGGTAGAAAATGAAGATGGGACTCTGACCAGAGTGGAAGCCGGTGACACTTTCGTCAGCATTGAGCGATATGCTCAGGATCTGAGCTTTATAGATCGCAGGGAGCTTCCCATGGAGTTGCCGATCTTCGGCGGCTTCTACGAGGGAGAAACAGACTACTTCTTAGTATTTGGACAGATGAATCAGCAGGAGGAGGACTCTGCAGAGGTGATCCGAGTTGTCCGTTACAGCAAGGATTGGCTCAGGAAGGGGCAGAGCTCTCTGTACGGTGCGAATACCTATATCCCCTTTGATGCGGGAAGCTTGCGTATGACCCAGTACGGAGATATGCTTTATGTCCATACCTGCCATGAGATGTATAAGAGCAGTGACGGATATCACCATCAGGCAAATATGATCTTTGGGGTCTATCTGCCAGAAATGAGGATCACGGATCAGTATACGGATGTTATGAATGTAAGCTATGGCTATGTCAGCCATTCCTTCAACCAGTTCATTCTGACAGACGGGAACCGCCTGCTGACCTTGAACCACGGAGATGCCTATCCCAGATCCGCAGTGATCGTGGAATATCAAAAGCCTGCAGGAGAGCAGGAATTTACAGGAAGCTGCAATTACACAAGTGTAATGGGCTTTACAGGAAGTACCGGCTACAATGCTACAGGGGCAAGCTTAGGTGCCTTCGAGCTTTCCGACACTGCCTATTTGACAGCCGGAAACTCCATTGTGCAAGACGGCAGCGTGGACTTTAGCGGTCAGCGGAATATTTTCCTTGGTGTAACCCCTCGTGGAGAGATCGCCACCGAGGACAGCACCATCCGTTGGACCACCAATTACGATAACAATGCAGGGGTGAAGATCTCAACACCCCATCTTGTAAAGATCCGAGAGGATCACTTCCTCCTGCTGTGGATGGAGAACGATATTTTGCGATATGTTTTCGTGAATGGAAGGGGTGTGAAGACCAGTCAGGTTTATCAGGCAGAAATGCTTCTGTCGGATTGCAAGCCTATTGTCTATCAGAATCAGATCTGCTGGTATGTTACCCAAAGCAGCCAACCGCTGTTCTGCTCCATTCCCTTGGAGCATCCGGAGTCTCCCACTATGAGTGAGTTGGAGGTGACGGTGACCTTGGATCCCAACGGCGGCGCACTGGAAAATCCCACTGTGACTCTGCTCTGGAACAAGCCCTATGGCGAGCTGCCTGTGCCCTACAGAAAGTCTGCTTACAAATTCCTTGGCTGGTATACCAGTCCGTATTCCTATGGCACTCAGATCACAGCGGAAACCCGTGTAACAAGTCCTACAGAGCATACCCTCTATGCCAAGTGGGAAAGACAGGACCACGAATGTGAGATGGAGCTTACAGAAGTCATTCCTGCAACCTGCACCTCCGGTGAGGTAGAGGTTTACACCTGCATTTACTGTGATTACGGCTACAGCATCTATGACTATGAATATGTCCATACATGGGATGAGGGAAAGATCACCATAGAGCCTACCTGCGTAAAGTACGGCGAAAAGGTCATTACCTGCGTTCTGTGCGGAGTCACCGAAACAGAATCCGTTCCTCCTACGGGACACAGCTACACCGATGTGGTTACAGAGCCCTCCTGCTTAGAGCGAGGCTATACCACCCACATCTGTGCCTGCGGTCATGAGTATACGGACAGCTTCCTTCCTGCACTGGGTCATGAGTGGGATGAGGGACGGATCACCACAGAACCGGACTGCACCACAGGGGGAACTCGGACCCTGCAATGTGTACGCTGTACAGCAACAAAGACCGAGACAGTCCCTGCACTGGGGCACGATTGGAACGAGGGAAGCATAATAACCGAACCCACCTGCACCACAGGAGGGCTCCGAAGCCTGAAGTGTCATCGCTGTGCAGCAAGCAAGACAGAAACCGTTCCTCCCACGGGGCACAGCTATATGGATGATATATGTACGGTTTGTGGAGAAGGTTTAAAGAATCCCTTCGAGGATGTGTATGAGCAGGATTATTTCTTCAAGCCTGTTTTGTGGGCAGTGCAGCGGGGGATCACCAATGGTACCAGTGCTACCAGATTCTCACCGGCTGCTCCCTGTACCCGTGGACAGATCGTAACCTTCCTGTGGAGAGCCTGCGGTTCTCCGGAACCTGACGGGGAGCACAATCCCTTCGCAGATGTGAGCACATCTGACTACTATTACAAGGCTGTGATCTGGGCGGTGGAGAATGGCATAACTACCGGAACCGGTGCCACGACCTTTTCGCCGGATAGAGCCTGTACCCGTGGGCAGGTCGTGACCTTCCTCTGGAGGGCACAGGGAAAGCCTACACCCTCTTCCGAGCACAATCCCTTCGCAGATGTGGACAGCAAGGCTTATTATTGCAATGCGGTCCTTTGGGCGGTGGAGGAGGAGATCACAAACGGAACCGGGAAGGGAAAATTCTCTCCCGATGCCAGTTGCACCAGAGGTCAGATCGTGACCTTCCTCTACAGAGCACTCAAGGAAACTAAAGAATCATAATATAAAGCGAGGCTGTCTCAAAATGATGATCATACCACATCATTCTGAGACAGCCTCAGTATTTTTGCTTTCAAATTCCGATTTATCGTACCATTCGTAGGGGCGCGCATTGCGCGGAGGCTGCTGAAAAAGTCCGATTTTCAAAATCGTACTCCGAAAAAACGGGAGATTTTACGATATATGGTTTCAAAATGTTCGGAATACGCCGAGTT
>JAGBGB010000010.1 GCA_017936205.1 Oscillospiraceae bacterium | reverse complement strand
TTCGGTAGTATCTCGGGCGAAGACACAGCTTCGCCCCTACGCACGGTGCAGTCTTTTGCTTGCGAGCAATACCATATTGGGTAGTAAGCTTACGAAAGGTGATAGCCTAAATTCCCATTTGTCGCACAGTTTGATTTACCCCTTCGTAGGGGCGCGCATTGCGCGTCCGGTTCATGGCGAAACGCCATGAACACCAAAACCACCGAAAACGATGTAATTTCTCCAAAAATTGAAACATCTTTCACAACCACCAATTCTTGGTGGTTGTCGGACGCGCAATGCGCGCCCCTACGAATGGTACGATAAATCGGAATTTGAAGATTTTTCTTTTCTTTGTGGGGAGAATGTGGTAAAATGGGAGGAGATAGAAAAATAGGAGGAGATTTTTATGCCTATGAATCGACCTACGGGGCGGAAACGGAATATTACCGGCCAGGGAAAGTCAGTCGGAAGACGAGGCAGCGGATTGGGGACAGGGTCTGTGGGCTCCTCTCGTCCGGGACAGTCTTCCGGGGGTGGCTCCTTTGGCGGTCAAAGCAGCAGTCGCAGAAGCAGCGGGGGGAGCACCCGCAGTGGAGGACTTGGGGGAGGGAAGCTGATCCTGATCCTGCTTGCGCTGCTTCTTGGTGGGGGCGGTGCCGGGAGCTTCTTTCTGGGCGGCTCTGACGGGGGCTCAGTGGAGCCGGATTACAGCTACAGCGAGCCTGCGCAGCAGAGCAGCGGGGGCAGCCTGCTTTCCATGCTGGGGAATTTAGGCGGCGGAAGTGTTTCCACCGGCTGGGACAACGGAAGCAACTTAGGTACGCTGGATACTACCGTAGCGCCCGTTTCCCGTGAGAAGTATACGGAGCTCTTAGGCGGCGGCAGGGATGAAATGACCATTATGCTCTACCTCTGCGGCACAGATCTGGAATCCAAGCATAAAATGGCAAGCTTAGATCTGCAGGAAATGATCGATGCGGATCTGTCGGAGCAGGTCAACCTGCTGGTATACACCGGGGGCTGCAAGAAGTGGCAGAATTCCGCCGTCAGCAGCAAGGTGAATCAGATCTGGCAGGTTCAGGACGATGGTATGGTCTGCTTAGAGGAGGATCTGGGCAGCAAGTCCATGACAGATCCGGATACGCTCAGCGGCTTCATCCGCTGGTGTGAGAGGAATTATCCTGCCAATCGCAGAGCCCTGATCTTCTGGGATCACGGCGGCGGCTCCGTTTCCGGCTACGGCTATGACGAGAAGTTCGCCTCCTCCGGCTCCATGGATCTGGGTCAGATCGAAGAAGCCCTCCAAGACGGTGGCGTAACCTTCGACTTCGTGGGCTACGATGCCTGCTTAATGGCAACTACGGAGAATGCCCTGATGCTCAGTAAGTATGCTGATTACATGATCGCCAGTGAGGAAACGGAGCCGGGTATCGGCTGGTACTACACCAACTGGCTCACCGCCCTGTCAAGGGATCCCTCTATGCCTACGGTGGAGATCGGCAAGCAGATCATTGATGACTTTGTAGACACCTGCGGAAGGAAGTGCAAGGGGCAGCCTGCCACCCTGTCTATGGTGGATCTGGCAGAGGCAGAAGCTACCATTCCTCAGGCCCTGAGCCTCTTTGCAAAGGACACCTGTGAGCTTATGGAGAATCAGGAATACGCCCGTGTTTCCAATGCTCGCAGCGATTCCAGAGAATTCGGCAGCTCTAGCAAGACCGATCAGGTGGATCTGGTGCATCTTGCCAACAACTTAGATACGCAAGAGGGCAAGGCTCTGGCAGACGCCCTCCTCAGTGCGGTGAAGTACAACCGTACCTCCTCCAATATGACCAACTCCTACGGGCTGTCCATTTACTTCCCCTATCGGAAGGCGTCTAAGGTGGATCAGGCTGTGGATACTTATGAAGACATCGGCATGGATCGGGACTATGCTCGCTGCATCCAGGCTTTTGCAAGCATGGAGGTCAGCGGACAGGCTGCCGGCGGTGGCAGCAGCTCCCCCTTGCCCTCTCTTATGGGCATGTTTGGAGGCTCCTCCGGTAGCTCCGGCTCCATCGGGCAACTGCTGGGCAGCTTCTTAGGGGGAGATGTGAGCAGCATTGCCGGACTGACAAGCAGCAACACAGGCTTCCTCAGCAACCGTGCTATGAGTGAGGAGGAAATGGCAGAGTATATTTCTGCAAATTCCTTCGATGGAAGCCGCCTGTATTGGCAGAACGGCTCCCTGATCAGCCTGCCGGAGGAGCAGTGGAGTCTGGTACAGAGCCTCCATGCAAATCTGTTCTTCGACGACGGCGCAGGCTATATTGACATGGGTATGGATACGGTCTATGACTTCGACGAGGCAGGGAATCTCCTTGCCCCTTCGGAAATGACATGGATCGCAGTGAATGATCAGCCTGTAGCATACTACCATGAGTCCACTGTAGAAAATGGGGATCACTATGAGATCTTAGGCCGCATTCCTGTGCTCTATAACGGAGAACGGGGGGATCTGGTGGTAGTATTCACAGATACAGAGCCCTATGGTCAGGTGGTCGGAGTGCGGAAGGTCTACAAGAACGGAGAAACGGAAACTGTTGCAAAGACCATGGATCCTGTAGTCCCCGGCGATGTGATCGACTTCCTCTGTGATTACTACAGCTATGACGGCGCCTATCAGGACAGTTATATGCTGGGTGAGCAGCTGGTGGTAGCCGATGAGCTGATCATCAGTGATGTATACATAGACGAAGAAGCTGCTCGACTGACCTATTTGTTCACAGATATCTACAACGGGCAGCACTGGACCGAGGTCGTTCCCTAACAGAATCAAGCAAACAGCAGGGGCTGTCCCACAAACACAAGTGGGACAGCCCCTGTTGGCGGCAAGTTCCCATTTGTCATTGCGACAAATGGGAACAATGAATATCGAATAATGAATGGTGTCGGCTACGCAGAGAAGCTAAAATCGGGCTTCACCCATGGATTCCGTACAGTTGGTCAAATTTCGATTTATCG
>JAGBGB010000100.1 GCA_017936205.1 Oscillospiraceae bacterium | reverse complement strand
GGTGAATGGTCAGTATATTTGCACCGTATTGGGCAAAAATAGAAAGTAGGGTGGACAGCAGGCCTGTCACATCCTTCAGAATGAACTGGAAGGTCAGCACACGACCTACCAGCAAATTGTGGAAGGGTGCAATGGAATCCCGATATTTATAGAAGGCGCTGCGACTGATCCCGACTCTCCGTGTGGCTTCGTTCACGGTACGGACACTTCCGATTTCCAACAAATGCTTGGCTTCTGCCACCTTTTGAAAGATTTCCGGAAGGGCTCCGGCCTCGACAATATAATACACAGGCAGTTCTTTCATAGTACATTCTCCCCTCGGGATTTGAGATCTCTGTAAAGCTGCCCTTATGGTATCACATGAAACGAGCAAATGCAAGGAGCAAAGGAGACATTTATGAAAAAACCATGGAATATTTTCCTGTACATCCTGCTGGGTGCCCTTGGGATCTGGCTGTTTGCAGCTCTGCTGCTTCCGGTGGGGCTGCCCTTTCTGCTGGGCTTCCTCATTGCTCGTTTTGCCCAGCGACTGCGTCCCAAGAGCTGGCCTGCGGCAGTATCCGGAATCTTTAGTGTTAGCACAGTGTTTGTGCTGCTTAGCGTTCTGCTGTGGCTGCTGGGTAGGACTCTGTTTTCGGAAGCAGAGCAGCTTGCACGGAGGCTTCCCGGTCTGTTGGAGGAGCTGTCTCCGTCCTTGGAGCTGCTCTATCATAAGCTTCTGCAGCTTGCAGGGCGGCTGCCGGATTCTTTGTCTGCACCTGCCGTTCAATGGGTGGAACGGCTCTTTGCCGGGAGCAGTGTGTTCTTAGGCTCCCTGTCTGAGTGGATCCTAAGCTGGGCAGCAAGGCTTCTGTCAAGGATCCCCAATTTGATCCTCTTTGTTCTTACTACACTGCTGTCTGCCTATTTCTTCTCCATTGATCGCAAGCGTATCCTTGAGCTGCTCCGAAGGCATATTCCCCAAGGGTGGCAGCAGAAGGGGCTTGCACTGCTCCATCGGCTCAGATCTGCCTTAAAGGGCTATGCTCGATCCCAGCTCTATCTGTCCGGAGTGACTTTTGGTCTATGTGCTTTGGGCTTGCTGCTTATGGGCTATTCCAACGCTTTGCTCCTTGCGATCCCCATTGCATTGGTGGATGCCCTGCCTGTGTTCGGTGCGGGAACGGTGCTGATCCCCTGGGGACTGTTAAGCTTCCTCCGTGGCAATACGGCTGAGGGAGTGGGCTTGCTGCTGCTGTATGCAACTGCTTCCATTACCAGAACCGTTCTGGAGCCTCGCTTTCTGGGGAAGCAGATTGGCTTGCATCCTCTTCTGACTCTGTTGAGCCTGTACGGGGGCTTTCGGCTTTTTGGATTCCTGGGAATGCTGCTTCTTCCCATTGGAGTCATGCTGATCAAGCAGCTCTATGATCTGTCTCTGGAATTTTAAATTGACATTCCTGCAGAATCACACTATAATAGGAGGAGAATCGCAGCATTCAGCCGCTATAGGGGGTGGATTATGAAGCACAAGAAGCTGGTCTTTTCTGCACTGATGGCAGCGCTGATCTGTGTCACTGCAATGCTGTTCCCCATTCCGCTGGGGGCAGGATATGTTTTCCTCAGTGACTGCTTTGTGCTCCTTGCAGCATGGGTGTTGGGGAGGAAGTACGGTGCAGCGGCAGCCGGAATGGGTGCCTTTCTGGCTGATATTTTTACACCCAATGTGATCTATGCTCCTGCGTCTATGTTGATCAAAGCACTTATGGTGCTGATCGTCTGCGCTATCCGCTCACCTCTTTGGGGAGCTATTTTCGCAGAGCTCTGGATGGTACTGGGCTATTTCCTCTATGCATGGCTGGTCATTCACAGGAGCATTTACGCACCTCTTACCAGTGTCCCCGGGAACATTGTGCAGGGTCTTATCGGCATGAGTGCAGGCTTAGCACTTCGCCGTATTTATTACAATACCAAGCTACGGGAGGTTTTCCATGGAAGAATTAAGAAGAACAGCTGAACAGGCAGCTGAAGAATTGATTGAAAAAGCACATTTGCAGCGGGGTGATTTGGTGGTCATCGGCTGTTCTACCAGCGAGATCTGCGGTAGCCGCATTGGCTCCGACTCTCGCCCAGAGGTGGCAGATACGGTGTTCGATGCACTGTATACCTGCTTTCGTCGGGCAGGGATCTACATAGCTGCCCAGTGCTGTGAGCACCTGAACCGTGCGCTGATCGTTGAACGGGAAGCTGTTCCCCATGCGCAGCGGGTCAATGTAGTGCCTCAGCCCAAGGCAGGTGGCTCCTTTGCTACCGCTGCCTATAAGCGCTTCTCTGCCCCCATTGCTGTGGAGCATATTCGTGCAGATGCGGGATTGGATATCGGTGGGACGCTCATCGGAATGCACCTGAAGGAGGTTGCTGTTCCTCTGCGGCTGAGTATGGATCATATTGGGGAGGCACTGCTCCTTGCAGCCAGAACTCGAGCCAAGTTCATTGGTGGCTCCCGTGCCATCTATGATCAGGAGCTGCTGTAATGAAGGATATTCCCCTTTTTACTGCTACGGACGGTATGGCAATGCTGATCCTGCATGAGATCCCTTTCCGCAGGCAGGCTTATGTGTGGATTCGAGCAGTCTATGGCAGTCTGAGCGGACTGATGAAGGAGTGTGCAGGCTTCTGTAGGGCGGCGGGGGCAGAGGAAGTGTATTTTTCCGGAAACGGGGACTTTTCCGACTTCCCCGTACATGCTCGTCTGATCTACCGTAGTGTGGAGCGGGCTTCCCTTCCACGGAGTGGGGCAGCTGCCATTCCGACACAGGATGAAGCAGCTTGGCTGCAGCACTACCGCAATCGCTTCCGTCAGGTCCCTGCGGCACAGTCTACCCCCTCTGCCGAGGGTTTGTACGATCTGTACATGGATGGGGAGCTGATCGGCATTGGGCAGCTACAGGGTGGCATGCTTATGAGTGTGGCTTCCTTAAAGCCCGGAGCCGGGGCTGACTGTGTTTGCGCCCTGGCAAAGGAAACGGACAGCCCCATGCTCCGCTTGGTGTGTGCAGAGGAGAATGTCCCTGCAATGAAGCTGTATGACAAGCTGGGCTTTACCCGTGAGGAGGAGAAGGAAGTCTGGTATTCCATGAAATAATACTTGCATTTTTCTCCGATCTTGATTATAATATGGAGCAGAAATCTATATAACAAAGGAGTCTATACTATGCCTCTGGTAACAACTACCGAAATGTTCAAGAAAGCCTATGAGGGCGGCTACGCCATCGGTGCTTTCAATGTCAACAACATGGAGATCGTACAGGGTATTACTGAAGCCTGTGCTGAGACCCAGTCTCCCGTGATCCTTCAGGTTTCCAAGGGTGCTCGCGCTTATGCCAACCACACCTACCTGACCAAGCTGGTGGAAGCAGCTGTGATCGAGAATCCCGATCTGCCCATCGCTCTGCATCTGGATCATGGCCCCGACTTCGAGACCTGCAAGAGCTGCATCGACGGCGGCTTTACCTCTGTTATGATCGACGGCTCCAGCCTGCCCTTCGAGGAGAATATCAAGCTGGCAAAGCGTGTAGTAGAGTACGCTCATGACCACGGTGTTGTGGTAGAAGCTGAGCTCGGCACTCTGGCCGGCATTGAGGATGAGGTCCGTGTTTCCGCTGAGGATTCTTCCTACACCCGTCCTGAAGAGGTCGAGGAATTTGTAGCCCGTACCGGCTGTGACTCTCTGGCAATCGCCATCGGCACCAGCCACGGCGCATACAAGTTCAAGCCCGGCACCAAGCCCCAGCTCCGCTTCGACATTCTGGAAGAGGTTGCAAAGCGTCTGCCCGGCTTCCCCATTGTTCTCCACGGTGCATCCTCCGTTCCCCAGAACTACGTTGAGATGATCAACCAGTTCGGCGGTGCAATGCCCGGTGCCATCGGTGTTCCCGAAGATCAGCTCCGTGAGGCTGCTCGTATGGCAGTTTGCAAGATCAACATTGACTCTGACCTGCGTCTGACCATGACCGGCACCATCCGTAAGTACTTCAACGAGCATCCCTCTCACTTCGATCCTCGTGAGTACCTGAAGCCCGCCCGTGCTAACATCAAGGAAATGGTCAAGCATAAGCTGATCAATGTTCTGGGCTGCAACGGCAAGATCTAATGATTGAGTAATAAAGGCTGTCTCCTCCATGAGCACATGGGAGAGACAGCCTGTTTTTCTGCCTATGGGGCTTTATTGAACTTGACCGTTAGGGCTGATAATAACAATGTGGAGGGGAATGTCTTTTCCACTGTTTTCGATCGCTGTTTTCACAGCGTAGCTGAGCCCACCGCAGCAGGGAACGGTCATACGGGTCAGAGTGACACTCTTGATGTCATTCTCTATGAAGATTTGGGTCAGCTTTTCTGTGTAATCCACTGCATCCAGCTTGGGACAGCCGATCAGTGTGATCTGCCCCTTCATGAAATCCCGGTGGAAGCTTCCGTAGGCATAGGCGGTGCAATCCGCTGCGATCAACAGATCCGCTCCGTCTAAATGGGGGGCTTTGGTAGGCAGCAGCTTGATCTGCACGGGGAAATTCTGCAGCTGACTTGGTACATCCTCAATGGGCGTGGATGCTGCTTCTATGCTCTGACAGGCAGAGCCGGGACAGCCACAGGGCAGGGGAGTCTCCTTACGCTTCTTAGCGGCAAGGACAGCAGCCTCGTTATAGGCCGGAGCCTCTCGCTCCTCGAAGGAAATGGCATTCACGGGGCAGGCGGGCAAGCAATCCCCTAAGCCGTCGCAATAATCCTCACGGAGCAGCCTTGCCTTTCCGTTCACCATGCCGATGGCACCCTCGTGACAGGCCGTGGCACAGAGCCCACAGCCGTTGCATTTTTCCTCGTCAATGGTAATGATCCTTCGTATCATCCTTCATCCTCCTCCTTTGGGGGCATTTTTTTATGTCTCCATTCTATCACAGCTTCCGAAAAAAATGCTGTTGTAAATCCCACACATCCCACAACCATTTCAACAAATTCCGATTTTCCGTACCTTTCGTAGGGGCGCGCATTGCGCGTCCGACAACCACCAAGAATTGGTGGTTGTGAAAAATGTTTCGATTTTTTGGAGAAATTACATCTTATTCGGTGGTTTTTGTATTCATGCCGTTCCGCCATGAACCGGACGCGCAATGCGCG
>JAGBGB010000099.1 GCA_017936205.1 Oscillospiraceae bacterium | reverse complement strand
TATATGGTTTCAAAATGTTCGGAATACGCCGAGTTTTGTGGTAAAAATTTTTACAAGGGGACTTTTTCAGTAGCCTCCATTGCGCGTCCGACAACCACCAAGAATTGGTGGTTGTGAAAAATGTTGCGATTTTTGGAAAAAATACATCATTTTTGGTGGTTTTTGTGTTCATGCCGTTCCGTCATGAACCGGACGCGCAATGCGCGCCCCTACGAAGGGGTAAATCAAACTGTTCGACAAATCGGAATTTTACATTTTCCTTTTTTATTTTCAATTCGATCCAACGGATCGATTAATTGGGATTTGAAGAGAAATGCAAGGGGGAGCGTGGGGGTTAAACGCAGGGGAAGTGGCCGCCGTAGTGGGAGAAGAGATTGCGGATGTATTCCATGTCCTCGTCGGAGATGCTGAAATACTTCTGATTCCCTGTATCCTGTATGTAGCTGCAGCTGTCGCAGGCAATGGCGAAAACTTGCTCGCCCACCTGTAGAGAAATGTCCTCGTGGAAGCCGCAGGAGGGAACCCCGGCAAAGGCGGGATCATAGGGGTTTCCGTCTAATATTGCAAGGATGCTTTCTGCCTCATCCTGCTGCAATACAGCGTGGATGTCCTTGCCTCCATAGACAAAGTGCAGGGTTACCTCTGCTTGGGGGTCTATGTTTGTTTTAGCACATCCGCTGATACACAGGATCAATGCTAAGATCAGCAGGAGAATGGAATAACGCTTCATAAATCGTACCTCCGTTTCTATTTTTTGATTAGAGTTGATTTCGTTTTCGGTATCGGAGCCAGCAGAAAATGGAGAGAGGGATCCCCAAAAGAGTCAGCCAGTGACTTCCGGTTGCGATTCCCAGAATTAGGGCAAGAAAGGCTCCACCGAAATCGGCCCAATCCAGAATGATGTCCAGAATTTTTAGAAATTTTCTCATTTTGCACACCTCTTTCGCAATTTGTCTTGCAGACTATGGATGAATGAATCAGAATATGACGATCATTTCGCTTTCGGTTTCTTGGATCTACCGGGGATCAGCTCGCCTATGCCCTCGAATACGCAGTCCAGAGCCTCCCCTTCACTGAGGATCACAATGACCACGACCCCTATGATGGCGAAGATCCCGTAGCTGCCCATAGACAGATCCCTGTGCACACAGCGGTTCTGCCGATACAGGGAAACGGAATATATAATGATATAGATCAGAGAGAAAATAAGACCGAAGAAGCAGACGCTGTAAACAGGGGAGCCATCCTTGACCCATTTCACCACAGCTCCCACCATAAGAGCTAAATTACTCAGGAGCAGCAGGAGGGTCGTCCAGCTTCTTGCCTTCTGCAGCACTCCGAAGAACAAATAGGCACACAGCAAGAGCACTGCAGGCACAAGCAGCCCAAGGAAAACTGAGACAATGTCCAAGGGAATCTGAAAGCTGAGATAATAAACTGCCACAGTCAAACCGTTCGCAATGGAATTGAGGGCAAAGCTGTAGAAATAGAGTGCTTTGTTCTTCTTCCCCTTCCAATGCAGGGGGATGCTCGGCAGCATCAGCAGCACAGCACCTACGGCTGCGGCATCCCGAGAGAGGAAGCAGCAGCTCAACCATGCAGACAGCCCGAAGCCAAGCAAGGACAGCAGGGATAGCCCCAATGCCCAGTTCGCCTTGTCCTGTCGTTGCGTGTACAGATCCTCGTGCATAAGAAGCACCTCCTTATGCTATAACTATAGTCGGGCAACATCAACTCAACATCAATTAAATATAAAAAAATTGTGAATACCTATTGACAGCGTAACAATGTTATGCTATACTCTGAGTGTAACAATGTTACACAAGGGAGGGCATTATGGAACAAGCATTGATTTCCAAGAAAGAGCTGCTCCAACGATACGGCATCTCCTACGGAGCACTGTACCGCTGGAAGCGGAAGGGACTGATCCCGGAGGACTGGTTTATTAAGAAGTCTGCAGTGACCGGGCAGGAGACCTTCTTCCCGGAGGAGCTGATCTGTCAGCGTATTGAGCTGATCCAGAGTCAGAAGGATGACATTCCTCTGGATGACCTTGCCAAGCAATTCCGAGAGGAAGCACCCCGTCAGAGTCTGATCCTGAAGACTGTATTCGGGGAACGGAGCTTCCTGACCCATGAGATCCAGAGCATCTACTTCGAGAACAGCAAGGGAGAGCGGAAGGATATTCTCCAACAGGTCCTGCAGCTCTGCCGTCAGGAACAAGATTGAACGATCATAGGGAGGTAATGATATGAATATTAGTATTGCCGGCTGTGGGCAGATCGCGCCCGGAGAATATGAGGATATCCGAATCAGTGGAAGTGGCAAGCTCAGCGGATTGGTTCGCTGTGCAAGCTTCTCCACCACAGGCTCCTCCAGAGGAGCAGAGCTGGACTGCAAGGGTGCCGTAAAGGTTGCCGGAAGCAGCAGCTTCAGCAAGAGCATCCGTGCAGGCAGCGTCAGCGTTTCCGGCTCTCTGGATAACGGCGGTGACCTGTGGGTACAAAATGAGATCAGCTGCTCCGGCAGCATGGAGTGCGGCGGCAGCATCCGCTGCGGATCCCTGAAGGTCTCCGGCGAGGTAGAGGCTGACGGCGGTGTAGAGGCAGAAGCTGTGAGCATTTCCGGCACTCTGGAATGTGATGGTCTGCTGAACGCAGAGAACATTGAGATCAAGGGCACCGGTATGAAGATCGGCAGCATCGGTGGCAGTCGGATCATTATCCGCAGAGCTGCTGCACTGAGCAAGCTGGCGAAGATCCCTCTGCTGTCCTCTGTCTTCAAGACGGTCAGCGGTATGGTAGAGGTTCCTAGCGGCATCGAGGGCGATACCATCGAGCTGGAGAACGTCCGGACCCCCAGAGTCTGCGGCCGCATCGTCACCATCGAGGATGACTGCAATATCGACTTGGTACAGTACAGCGAGGAGATCCACATCTCCCCCAAGGCTAAGGTAGGTCGCAGCGAACAGGTCTGATTCTATTGGACATTTGACAGTGGACAGGTAACAGTTAAACCGAAGCGAAACGCCGACCCCTTATACTTATATCTAATAAAACGGATGAACCGTTTTATTATGCCGCTGGTAAGCGGCATGGCGGCAAAGCCGCCAAGAAATAACCTGTAATACTGTTCTTGCCGCCATAGGCGGTGCAGGATATTCATCCTGCAATAAAATGGTTTTCAAACCATCTTATCAAGAAACAGTATTATAAATAAGAGGACAGAACCCTGTGAGAAAATGTAGGGCTCTGTCCTTTTTGATATTTATGGGCTTAGCTTTCGAAGGTGGCAACAATCTTGTCTGCCCATTGGGAGATCAGCTCTGAGGGGAGCTCCTCGGGATAGGTGGTGAAGATGCGAACCAGGGCAAGGGTCTTTCCCTTTTGCAGAAGGAAATCGGAACCCATATCTTCCTTCACATAGGCTCGGTCAAACTCAGGCAAGGATAGCTCTCCGTCCCATGTGACGAATTCCTGAGCCCGTTCATAATATTCCTCAGCAAGCTGCTGTGCCAGCCAAGGGGTGCGGGCCTCGTGATAGTTCACGTCCAAGGATATATAATGCTCTGTGCCGTCGGGAGCGTAGAGGCTGCCTTCCTCACGCCATACATATGTGAGGGGATACAGGAAGCCGTGATCTTCACTGTAGGTTCGCGGCTCCTCTGAAGGAACGATATCCCAAGCTTCTGTTGCAGAATCAAAGGTGCTAAGGGAAATGTGAGGCTCCCCCACAGGATCGGGGAGGAAGTTCAGCTTATACGCACAATAAACCAACGCACCCAATACCAGAAGTATACGGAAGGCAAGGGAGATGTAATGCAGCGCTTTGGTAGATTTTTTGGGTACGGTTGTGGGAACATCCTGATCCAGCTCCAGAGCCTTTCGGATCCGACGGCAGCAAAGGGCAGCTCGGATATGGGAAACCACGATATAACCGAAAATGAAATAGAAGACGAAAAGCAGCCATTCGGAGCTTGCCAGTGTAAGGTAAAGCTTGTTCCCCAGCAGGGCGGGGAAAAGGACAAGGATCATGATAGGGAGATTCCAGAAAAGTGCACCCCATTCATTTCGCTCCTGCTTCTTCCATGCATTCAGAGCTGTGTCCGGCTGCTCATGGAGGGGAGTGGGATCGGACTCCTCACTGACATAGATGTAGTAATTTCCGTATTTGGAGCAATAACTCCAGTCCTTGGAAGAAGCAGTATACTCCGTGGGAGTAACATCCACACAATAGCGGAGCTTCCGAGGCTGTCCCTGTTCAAAGGAGGCAAAGCCAAAGCGGATGCCGTTATGCTTCAAAGCATAGCCCTGTTCTGCCATGTTCTCCAACCAGCCGCAGAGCTTAATGGGGTCACAGCTTGCAATGGGTATGAAACGGAGAAGCCCTTTCTTCTTTTCAGCAGCTTCACGCATAGGGATCCCTCCTGTAAGTTTATACTAATATAATAGCGTGGAACAGGGTACTTGTCAATAGAAAAGCACACAGGAGCGGAGAGGGATGGATTATTTTTCTCTTTCCTATTGCCTTTTATATGGTAGATTTGGTATAATATCAGAAATATGGCTTATGATAGTCGGAATGCAAGAATGATTTGGAGGCTCCCTTATGGCTACCGAGAAACTATATTATTTAGATCAATACCAAACAGAAATGGATGCGGTCGTCCGCTCCTGCGAGGCTGTGAAGGGCGGCTATGCCGTTGTCTTGGATCAGACGGTGTTCTATCCCACAGGCGGCGGTCAGCCCTATGACACCGGCACGCTGGGAGATGCCAATATTCTGGATGTATCCGATGTAGATGGGGAAGTGGTGCACCTCTGCGACCGTCCTCTGTCCGTAGGAGAGAGGGTGCATGGCAAGATCGACTGGGATCGCCGTTTCATGCTGATGCAGCATCATTCCGGGGAGCAGTTGGTTTCCGGCATTGTTCACAGCCGCTTTGGCTATGATAATGTGGGCTTCCATATGGGAAGTGAGGTCATTACCATCGACTTTAGCGGAGAGCTGGACTATGAGACCCTCCGTGATATTGAGTATGCCGCAAACGAAGCGATTTACGCCAACATTCCCTGTCATATTTTCTACCCGGACAGGGAGACCCTCAAGACCCTGTCCTACCGTAGCAAGAAGGAGATCGAAGGGCAAGTCCGTCTGGTGCAATTTGCAGATGTAGATCTCTGTGCCTGCTGCGGTCTCCATGTGGCACACAGCGGAGAGATCGGTCTGATCAAGCTGCTGTCCACCACCAAGTTCCACAACGGCTCCCGTGTAGAGCTGCTGTGTGGCAAGAAGGCACTCCAGTGGCTCAATACCGTTGCCGACCAGAATCGTGAGATCTCCGGGCTTCTGTCTGCCAAGCCCAATCAAACCGCTTCCTATGTTCGCAGACAGGCAGAGGAGCTGAATCAGGCAAAGCTCCGCTGCGCCCAGTTGGAGAATCAGCTCTTCTCTCTGAAGGCACAGGCTCTCGCGGGGCAGACTGATATTCTGCTTTTTGAAGATAGCCTGTCTCCCGATTCCACCCGTCGCCTGTGTGATGCTATTTTGCATGGCTGCAGCGGCTACTGTGCCGTATTCTCCAAGAAGGAGGGCGGCTACAATTACGCCATAGGTACGAAGGACGGAGATTTGCGCAGCTTCGTCAAGGAGCTGAACACCGCCCTCCAAGGTCGTGGGGGCGGCAAGCCCAACTTCGTCCAAGGCTCCGTCTCTGCCAATGAGGAATCCATCCGTACATTCTTCCAAAGGTAAAATTCCGATTTTTCGCACAGTTTGATTTACCCCTTCGTAGGGGCGCGCATTGCGCGTCCGGTTCATGGCGGAACGGCATGAATACAAAAAACACCGAAAAAGATGTATTTTTTTCAAAAATCGCAACATTTTTCACAACCGCCAATTCTTGGTGGTTGTCGGACGCGCAATGCGCGCCCCTACGAATGGTACGATAAATCGGTATTTAGCGCAAATTGTTTGCTTCACTCCTCCATTGGGAAGCGGGAGTAGGCTTTTCCGCCGTGGAGCTCGGTGTTTGACAGGGCTGCAAGCTCGGATACCGTGACGAAGCGGAAGCCCTTTGCTTGTAAGCGGTCGATGATCTTGAAGGCTGCCTTTACGCTGGACTCGGACATATCGTGCATCAGGATCACATCTCCGTTTTTTGCTCGATCCGTTACCCGCTTTGCAATGGTTTCGCTATTAGAGCAGCACCAGTCATCGGGATCTACAGACCACAGGATCACAGGCAGATCTGCACAGGCGGTGTTCCTCAGCACCTGCATATCATAGATCCCACCGGGAGGCCGCAGGAGTGCAGGGCGATGTCCGGTGATGCTTTGAAGCTTTTCTACAGACCGACTGAGATCCTCACAGATCTCTGTGGGGCTCATTTCGTTAAAAAAACGGTGTGCATCGCTGTGTGTCCCGATCTCGTGCCCCTCCTCTGCGATTCGGCGGGTCAGATTGGGGAACTGCTCTATGCGATAGCCGCAGAGGAAGAAGCTCGCCTTGATCCCTCGAGCCTTTAATCCGTCCAGCAGCTCCGTTGTATAATGACCTGAGGGACCGTCATCGAAGGTCAGAGCCACATACTTGACCTCCTCTGCAGCCACATTCTGTCCCATAAAGGGCAGAAGACACAGGATCAATCCAAGGATCCACTTTCTCATACACACCACATCCCTTCTTGGGATAGTATATACCAAAAAGAAGGACTTGCTTATGGTAATTTGTCCCTTATGCAGAAAGCCCCTGATTTGTGATTCCAAAAGCTGGCACTGTGAAGACGGTCACAGCTTTGATGTAGCACGACAGGGATATGTGAACCTTCTGACCGTCCAGCAGAAGCACTCCCTTCATCCGGGAGACACCAAGGAAATGGTCTTAGCCCGCAGACAGTTTCTGGATGCCGGCTATTACCGACCCATTGGGGAAACACTAAGAACTCTGGTCTGTGAATATGCGCCTCAGGCAGAGGCTGTTTTAGATGTAGGCTGTGGAGAGGGCTACTATTTATCCCACCTGAGCCACATTCCCCAACGCTATGGGGTCGATATCTCCAAGGAGGCTGTACGCTATGCCGCCGGTCACTACAAGGACACCTGCTGGCTTACAGCAACTGCCTCCCACTTGCCCTTTGCACAGGGCTCCTTTGACTGCCTTCTTTCCATGTTCGCCTTGACCATGGAGGAGGAATATGCCCGAGTGCTGAAGAAGGACGGTATTTTTGTCCAGGTTTTGGCAG
Organism: Oscillospiraceae bacterium; assembly: GCA_017936205.1. Lineage (GTDB taxonomy): Bacteria > Bacillota > Clostridia > Oscillospirales > Oscillospiraceae > JAZOXB01. The sequence continues at coordinate 17,133 of JAGBGB010000099.1, read as the reverse complement.
GGAAGTCCCACCTGACTGCTCTGAAGAACATCATTTATCCCACCTTGGTAGAGAAGGAGAAGGATCTGCAGCCTGAGCTGCAGGGCTTCACGCTCTTGCACAGCGAGACTTTGAACTTTGACTTCCATGTGCAGCATAGGGAGCAGGTGCAGAATCTCCTGTCCATGACTCCCCATGTGTGGCGGATCAGCAAAGCCGCAGCTGAGGCTTTGGCAAACACAGACACCCTGTCTGACTGTGCAGAGGTCATTCTGAATGTTTATCGGCGCAACTAACCCAATCTTATATTCGAGGATTTCATATGGATCAAAAAATGTTAGACAAGCTGCGGCTTGTAGAAGAAAAGTATATTGAAATCGGTGCTCGTACGGAGCAGCCGGATTTTTTCGCAGATCCCAAGAAGGCGGCTGCCTATTTGAAGGAGCAGAAGGATCTGGCTCCCGTGGTAGAGGTCTACCGTGGCTACATGAGAGCCCAACAGGATCTGGCAGATGCTTTGGAGCTTATGAGCGGTCAGAATGATCCGGAGCTGAAGGAGCTGTGCCAGGAGGAATATGCTGCTGCCAAGCAGAAGTGCGAGGATCTGGAAGAGGAATTAAAGATCCTTCTCTTGCCCCACGACCCCAATGATGACAAGAGTGTCATTGTGGAGATCCGCGGCGGTGTAGGCGGAGAGGAAAGTGCCCTCTTTGCCCATAGTCTGTTCCGTATGTATCAGCTTTATGCCGCCTCCAAGGGATGGAGCGTTCAGCTGCTGAACTACAGCGAAACAGAATTGGGAGGCATCAAGGAGGCAGACTTCGAGATCCGTGGCAGCGGAGCTTATTCCCGTTTCAAATTCGAATCCGGTGTACACCGTGTACAGCGAGTGCCGGAAACAGAATCCGGCGGCAGAGTTCACACCTCCACCGCCACTGTTGCCGTTCTGCCTGAGATGGAAGAGGCCGATGTGGACATTCGCCCGGAGGATATTGAAATGCAGGTTTATCGTTCTTCCGGTGCCGGTGGCCAGCATATTAACAAAACCTCCTCCGCTGTTCGCCTCCTCCATAAGCCCACAGGCATTGTGGTTGCCTGTCAGGAGGAGCGGAGCCAGTTCCAGAACCGTGAAAAATGTATGATGATGCTTTCCTCCAAGCTCTATCAAATGGAGCAGGAGCGGATCGAAGCCGCCTATTCCGGAGAACGGAAGTCTCAGGTTGGCAGCGGTATGCGGAACGAAAAGATCCGCACCTATAACTTCCCCCAGAGCCGTGTCACCGATCACCGCATCGGCTTGACCCTATATAAGATCGACTCCATTATGAACGGCGATCTGGACGAGATCATTGATGCCCTCATTGCCGCCGATCAAGCAGAAAAATTAAGAGAAAGCGGTGAATAAAAACCCATGAAAACACAAATGCTCCGTGGAGACAGCCGTGAGGATCTGGCATATGCCGCCGGGCTTATCCGCAGAGGTGAATTGGTAGGCATTCCTACGGAAACGGTCTACGGTCTGGGAGCCAACGGTCTTGACGAGGTTGCTGTTGACCGAATTTACGAGGCCAAGGGCAGACCTAAGGATAATCCCTTTATTCTCCACATTGCAGAGCCGAAGGAAATGGAAAGCATTTGCCACAGCATCCCGGAACGGGCATGGCTGCTGGCAGAGCGGTATTGGCCGGGGCCCCTGACCATGATCCTCCCTGTGAAGGACTGTGTGCCCAAGCGAACTGTAGCAGGGCTGGATACTGTAGGTGTCCGCTGCCCTGCCCATGAGGCAACACGGACACTGATCCGTCTGTCGGGAGTTCCCATTGCGGCTCCCTCTGCCAATCTTTCCGGCAAGCCCTCCACCACCACCGCCCAGCATGTGCTCCATGATATGGATGGTCGAATCGCTGCCATTATTGACGGTGGGCCCAGTGAGGTTGGGGTGGAATCTACCATTATCGATCTGACTGCAGAGGTTCCCCGTTTGCTGCGACCCGGCGGCATTACCCCGGAGGAGCTGGTAGCGCTTCTGGGAGAATTAGAAGTAGACCCGGCGGTTCTGGGAGAGCTGCCCCCGGATGCCATTGCAAGAGCCCCGGGTATGAAGTATATCCACTACTCCCCCAGGGCAGAGGTGATCATTGTAGACGGCAGCGATGAAGAGGCTGCTGCCTATATCCGCAAACACATCCGACCCGAGGACGCTGTCCTGTGCTTCCAAGAGGAGCTTCCCTTATATGAAGGCTGCAATCCCACCGCCTATGGCAGCAGAGCCGACAACCGCAGCCTGTCCGCCGGCCTATTCTCCGCCCTGCGAGACTTGGACAAGCCGGAGATCCAAACCATCTATGCCCGTTGTCCCCAAGGTGGCGGTATAGCCTACGCCGTGGGAAACCGCCTAAAAAAAGCCGCCGGCTTCCATATCGTTGACCCGAGGGAGGAAGCATGAGGATCCTTGGAATTACAAGTGGAAGCGGAAGCGGAAAGACCACGCTCCTAAAGGCGGCGGAAGAATTAGGCTTCCTTTGTGTTGACTGCGATGCTCTGTATCATGAGCTTCTGCAGGAAAACAAAGCCATGCTGGCTGAGTTGGAAGCCAACTTCCCCACAGCCTTCTTAAATGGCTGTCTGGATCGGAAGGCACTGGGCGGTATCGTTTTTCAGAACGAGGAGAAGCTGCTCCTGCTGAACCGTATCACCCACCGCTATGTGAAGGAGGAAGTCCTCCAACGGATCCAAGGGGCTGCCTATGCTGCCATTGATGCCATCGCCCTGTTTGAAGGTGGGCTCGGTGAGCTGTGTGATGTGACCGTTGCAGTGACTGCCTCGGAGGACTGCCGTATTCAGAGGCTCATGAAGCGAGACGGTATCACGGAGGATTACGCCCGACTACGGCTCCGTGCGCAGAAAAGCAGCGAGGAATTTTCTGCTATGACAGACCATACCCTCTGCTCTGATATGGAGTTAGAGCAGTTTTCAAAACAATGTACTGATTTTTTGAAAGGAGTTTTCAAAATGGAAGAAAAGAAATACGAGGAACAGCGCAAGACCCTGCTGAACGCCCCCAAGAACGGCTATGACCGCATCAGCGCCGAGGATCTGGCCGCCATGGAGCCCTACTGCAAGGAGTATATGGACTTCATCTCCAACTGCAAGATCGAGCGAGAGGCAGTGGAATGGACCATTGCAGAGGCAGAAAAGCACGGCTTCAAGCCTCTGGTTCCCGGCATGGAGCTGAAGCCCGGTGACCGTGTTTACGGCAACAACCACAAGAAGGCTGTGATCTTCGCTGTTATCGGCGAGAAGTCTCTCAATGAGGGTACTCATATTTGTGCCGCACACATTGACTCTCCCCGTCTGGATCTGAAGCCCAATCCCCTGTATGAGGACAGCGAGATGTCTTACTTCAAGACCCACTACTACGGTGGTATCAAGAAGTATCAGTGGACTACCACACCCCTTGCCATCCACGGTGTTGTGGTGAAGAAGGATGGATCCGTCATCAATGTGACCGTTGGCGAGGATCCCGCCGATCCCATTTTCTGTGTTACCGATCTGCTGATCCATCTGTCTGCCGACCAGATGCGTAAGACCATGGCTGAGGGCATCACCGGTGAGAATCTGAACATTCTCCTTGGCTCCAAGCCCCTGCCCGAGGACGAGGGTGCTGACCGTATTAAGTTCGCTACCATGTGCCTGCTGAATGAGAAGTACGGCATTGTGGAAGAGGACTTCCTGACTGCTGAGCTGACCATGGTTCCCGCAGGCCCTGCCCGTGAGGTAGGCTTTGATCGTAGCTTGATTGCTGCCTATGGTCATGACGACCGTGTATGTGCCTTCGCATCCTTCAAGCCCCTGTTAGAGCTGGGTGTTCCTGCCAAGACTGCTGTTTGCGTTCTGGCTGACAAGGAGGAAGTTGGCTCCAACGGCATTTCCGGTATGCAGAGTGACTACTTCGAGACCTTTATGGCTGATCTGTGCGAAGCCACCGGTGCAAGCCTCCGCCGCTGCTTCGAGGGCTCCTTCTGTCTGTCTGCGGATGTAAGCAATGCCTTCGATCCCCTGTATGCAGAGACCTGCGACCGTCGGAACAACACCCGTATCAACTACGGCACCGGTATTTTCAAGTACACCGGAGCCCGTGGCAAGTCCGGCTCCTCCGATGCAGCTGCTGAGGTCATGGGCTATGTTCGTGCCCTCTTCGCCAAGCACGATGTGATCTGGCAGACCGGCGAGCTGGGTAAGGTAGACCAGGGCGGCGGTGGCACCGTTGCCTGCTATATGGCAAACCGCAACATCGAGACCGTTGATGCAGGTGTCCCCGTCCTGTCCATGCACGCTCCTATGGAGCTGGTTTCCAAGCTGGATACCTACATGACCTACAAGGGCATGAAGGTCTTCTACGAGGATCGCTGATCGTTGAAGTGTAAAGGCTGTCTTCCGTGATGTTCACATCACAGAGGACAGCCTTCGTAACTACTTCAAATTCGGATTTAGGCTATCACCTTTCGCAAGCTTACTACCCAATGTGGTATTGCTCGCAAGCAAAATACTGCACCGTGCGTAGGGGCGAAGCTGTGTCTTCGCCCGAGAAACTACCGAATGGCAAAGAACATCGTTCTTTTTGAGTATGGTTCAAAATCGTAGTGCCACGGGCGAAGACACAGCTTCGCCCCTACAGCGCATGATTTTCGCCGAAGGCCTTGCTATATAGCGGTTTGCTTATTAAAGGTTATAACCTGAATTCGGATTTACCGCTTCCTTACAGATGGAAATAATCGCTCTCTATGAGTCGGACGAAGGCAATTGCTTTAAAAATGGAAGAAAATTACTGCTTTACTTTTCTTGTAAAATCAGATATGATAGTATAAGGAAAAAATACGCCCAAGAATGGGCGGGCTTTGTGTTTTGGATCAAGGACTGCAGAGGGGAGAAGGGTATGAACAAAAAAATACAACTCTCCTTCCGAAAAGGGGATTGGATCGCTATTGGGCTGGTTCTTGTTTTGGCGTTAGGAGTAGGGGCACTGTTCCTGCCTGAACATCCATCTTCACAGGAGGCTGTTGTGCAGATCTATCAGAATGGAGCACTTCTGCGAGAGCTTCCCCTAAGCACACAGGAGACCATTGAGATCTCCGGGGACTATCACAATACTATTGTATTGAAAGATGGTCGGGCTGCCATTACCCAAAGTGACTGTCCCGGAGGGGACTGCGTTCACAGTGGCTGGATCAGTCAGCCGGGGCGGAGCATTGTATGCCTGCCCAACGGGCTGGAGCTGCGGATCGTGGGCAAGGCTGCTGTGGACTTTGTAGTGGGGTGATGGGATGAAGGGAACGAAAAAGCTGGCGCTTTGTGCCATTCTGCTTGCTCTTGCTTTGGCTCTATCCTATACAGAGCGCTTCCTGCCCCTGCAGCTGTTGATTCCACTACCAGGGGTCAAGTTAGGACTTGCCAATATTGTGACCCTTGTGGCGATCTGGCTGCTTCCGGCAGGGGAGACCCTTGCCATTGTGGCACTGCGCTGCTTCATGGGGGCTATATTCGGTGGCGGCATCAGCGGTTTACTGTTCTCTCTGACAGGGGGACTGCTGTCCTTGGGGATCATGCTGCTTTCCCGAAGGCTGCCTTGCTTTTCACTATACGGTATCAGCATCTTGGGAGCGGCAGCTCATAACATTGGGCAGATCCTTGCTGCCATGCTGCTGATGCAGACGGTTTATATCGGGGCATATTTGCCCTATTTGCTGCTGGTGTCCCTGTTCACGGGCTTTGCCACCGGGGCTGCAGCAGGGGGAGTCCTGAGGATCCTGTCCTCTCACTCCCTGATCGGTCGCTTTTCTCCTCCCTCTTAACGGAAGGACGAGTAAAGATAAAAGAATAAATTCGGAGGAACCATGTATGAAGAAAAGACTCGCAATTCTAATGAGCCTTGTGCTGTCCCTGAGCCTGTTGTGTGGCTGCGTGGGCACCCCTGTGGTCTACAACTGCACTGAGGATCACAGCACCACCCAGGGAACACAGCCTACAGAAGCTACCCCCTCTGTAGAAGGAGCCCTGAAAACCGGACTCGCCATTACTGCAAATGCCGCAGACAGCGAAAATGCCGTAAACGCAGCCTACGATGTGACCATGGTCGCTGTTCTGGTAGACGACAATGGGATCATTCAGGACTGCATCATTGACGGTATTTCTGCTAAGATCGAATTTGATGCCACGGGAACCATTACGACAGATCTTACTGCTCCCATTTCCACTAAGAATGAGCTGGGAGAGAACTATGGTATGGTCGCCTGGGGCGGCGCCAAGTACGAGTGGAACGAGCAGGCTGCTGCTCTGGCGCAGTATGCGGTGGGCAAAACCGTAGAAGAGCTGAGAGAGGGTGCGGTCAACGAGCAGGGCAGAGCTCCCGAGGGCTCCGATCTGGCTTCTACCGCTACTATTTACTTAGGCGGCTATGTGTCTGCTATCGAAGAAGCCGTTGCCAATGCCAAGCATCTTGGAGCGCAGGGGGGAGATACTCTGAAGCTTGCCTCCATCAATTCCGCCAAGAGCAGTGTCAGCGCTACCGCTGATGCAGAGGGAACTGCACAGCTGGACTGTGATGTGACTGCTCTGACAGAAAAGGATGGCGTGATCACCAGCTGCTACATTGACAGCCTCCAAGCAAAGGTCAGCTTTGATCAGAGCGGCACCATTACCACGGACCTGACGGCTCCCATGCTGACCAAGAATCAGCTGGGCCCCGACTACGGTATGGTGGCATGGGCAGGAGCTACTGCGGAGTGGAATGAGCAGGCTGCCTCCTTTGCCGCCTATGTAACAGGGAAGACTGCACAAGAGGTCAGTGGCATTGCCGTGAATGAAAAGACTGCTCCCACAGATGCAGATCTGGCGGCCTCTGTAACCATCGCCATCGGCGGCTTCCAAGCCTTGATCCTGAAGGCTCTGGAAGCATGAAAAAGCTCCTTTGCCTGAGCCTGAGCCTGTGTATCCTTCTCAGTGGCTGCGGCCTCCTGCCCCAACAGTCGGAGCAGAAGCAGTATACAGCCACCTTCCTCAGCCTCTTTGACACCCTGACTACCATTGTGGGTCGGGCAGAAAGTGAGGAAGTCTTTCAGGCAAGGGCACAGCAGATCCATGACAAGCTGCTGGTGTACCATCAGCTCTTCGACATTTACAACGAATACGAGGGCATGAACAATCTGAAGACCCTGAATGATCAGGCTGCCATCAATCCCATAAAGGTAGATCCCGTCATTCTGCACCTGCTCCGAGACTGCAAGGAGCTGTATGCTGCTACTAAGGGCAAGGTCAATGCTGCCATGGGCAGTGTCTTGTCCCTGTGGCATGAGGCTCGCAGCGACGGGATCGACGATCCCACCTCTGCCACCCTCCCGTCCCGGGAGGCGTTGGAGGAGGCAAGTCTGCACACAGATCCCGAGTCTGTTGTATTAGATGAAGAAGCCGGAACGGTATTCTTCTCCGATCCTTTGCTAAAGTTAGATGTAGGTGCCATTGCCAAGGGCTGGGCTGTCCAACGGGTAGCAGAGGAAACAGAGCCGGGGTTGCTGATCAGTGTAGGCGGTAATGTGTGCGCTACGGGACCTAAGGAGGAAGACGGAAGCCCCTGGGTCATCGGGATCCAGGATCCGGATGGGGGAGAGCGTTATGTCCACACCCTGTACCTGAAGGAGGGCAGCGTAGTTACCAGTGGGGACTATCAGCGTGCCTATGTGGTAGAGGGGAAGCTGTACCATCATATTATCGACCCTGCGACCCTGTACCCCTCGGAGTACTGGCGGTCGGTTTCCGTGGTCTGCAAGGACTCCGGCATTGCAGATGCCCTGTCAACGGCACTGTTCCTGCTGCCCCAAGAGGAAGGGCAGCAGCTGCTGGAGCAATACGGAGCCGAAGCGCTGTGGATCGATGCCCAAGGGCAACGCTTCTACAGCCACGGCTTCCGGGAATTGATTCGAACTTAATCTATAAAAATTGAGGTGAAAGCATGAAGCATCTGTTTTTTGGCGGCATCCACCCCAAATATAACAAAGAAATGTCCACGAAAATCACAGAATTCCGCACCATTACCCCCAAGCAGGTAGTGATCCCCATGCAGCAGCACATCGGTGCACCCTGTACCCCTCTGGTCAAGGTGGGAGATCATGTACTGTTGGGACAGAAGATCGGTGACGGTGAGGGTCTGTGCGTTCCCGTACACGCCTCTGTTTCCGGTACGGTCCTTGCCATTGAGAGCCGTCCCCATCCTACCTTGGGACAGGCTATGGCGGTAGTGATTGAGAACGATTATCGGGATACGGTTCAACCCGGGAACATCCCTACCTCCCGCGAGGAGATCCTGAACACCATTCGGGATGCGGGCATCGTAGGTATGGGCGGTGCTGCCTTCCCCGGCAATGTGAAGGCCCTTTCCGCTATGGGGAAGGTGGATACCCTCATTGCCAATGCCTGTGAATGTGAGCCCTATATCACCGCCGATGACTCCCTGCTGCGGACAGAGCCTGAGCATGTGTTAGAGGGCATGAAGATCCTGAAGGAGCTCTTAGAGCCTAACCGTCTGGTTCTGGCGGTAGAGGACAACAAGGCTGCAGCCATTGAGGGCTTGCGGAAGCTGTCCAAGCAGTTCCCGGAGATCGAGGTGGCAGTTCTGCCTACCCGTTATCCCCAGGGGGCAGAGAAACAGCTGATCCAAGCCCTGACCGGTCGGGAGGTTCAGCCCGGACAGCTCCCGGTCAGTGTAGGCTGTGCGGTATTTAATGTATCCACCTTCGCTGCCATCTATCGGGCGGTGCGGTTGGGTAAGCCCCTGACCCAGAGAATTGTGACCATTTCCGGTGAGGCTATTTCTGAGCCCCAGAACTTTATTGTCCGTATCGGCACTTCCTTCCACGATCTCATTGAGGCGGCAGGGGGACTCCATGATCGGACAGAGCGTGTGATCAGTGGCGGCCCCATGATGGGCATTGCACAGAAGGATCTCAGCGTCCCTGTGGTCAAGGCCACCAACTCCATTCTCTGCCTGCTGAAGGATCTGAACGGTGCCGCAGAGAATCCCGTGTGCCTCCGTTGCGGCAAGTGCGTTGGGGTCTGTCCCATGAAGCTGCAGCCTCTGTATCTGTACCGTTTCACCAAGGCACAGAAGGTACGGGAGCTGGATCGGCTCCATGTGCTGGACTGTATCGAATGCGGCTGCTGCTCCTTTACCTGTCCCGGCAAGCTGCCCCTGACCGAAACCTTCCGTCTGGGCAAAAAATTACTAAGGGAGGCGAAACAAAAATGAAACTGACTGTAGCTTCCTCTCCTCACATTCGTGGGGATTTCCGCACCAGCCGACTGATGCTGGATGTGGTCATTGCTCTGCTCCCTGCCCTTGTGGTGGGAGTGTGGGCACTGGGTCTGCGTGCACTGGCGGTTGTGGGTGTTTGCATGATCTGTGCTGTAGCAACGGAGTATCTGTACTGCCTGCTGACCCGCAGGCGGAATACGGTGATCGACTGCTCCTGTTTGGTTACAGGCTTGCTTCTGGCCATGACCCTGCCCTCTACGGTTCCCTATTGGCTGGCAGGCGTGGGCAGCGTCTTTGCCATTTTAGCGGTTAAGCTGTTGTGTGGCGGTTTGGGACAGAATGTATTCAACCCTGCACTGTTGGCAAGAGCTTTTATGATGCTGATCTATCCTGTGGGAATGGTTCGCTATGCTGCCCTGGGCGTAGACGGCGTAACTGCTGCCACCCCTCTGCACCACATGGTCATGCCCGCACTGCCTGAAGAAAGTCTTCTTGATATGTTTATGGGCAATTGCCCCGGCTCTATCGGGGAGCTGTCTGCTCTGGCCCTGCTTCTGGGCGGCTTCTATCTGGTGGTAAGGAAGGTCATCTCACCTCGGATCCCCTTAGCTTACCTTGGAGCCGTGGCAGTGCTGACCCTGATCTTCCACAAAACCGATGCTCCCGTACAGTGGATGCTGTACAGCCTCCTGTCCGGTGGTGTGATGCTGGGTGCCATCTTCATGGCAACGGACTATGCTACCTCTCCGGCTACGGCTTGGGGACAGATCCTCTACGGTCTGGGCTGCGGTGGCTTGACGGTATTGTTCCGCTACTACGGTCTGTTCCCGGAGGGTGTGACCTACGCCATCCTTCTGATGAATGCGCTGGTGTGGATCCTTGACCGTTATACTGCCCCCAGACGCTTCGGCGTGAAAAAAGGAGGTGCCAAAGCATGAAGTCCCTGAAAAATGTTTTGATCCCCCTGTTGGCAATCGTCCTATGCTCTGCCATTCTCTTCGGTCTGTCCTACGGCTTGAAGAGCAAGGGCGAAATCGAGGACGCTATGAATCTCCTGTGGCATTCCCAGACCCTTCTTCCCGGCAGCAGCGAATTTACAGAGGAGCCCTATACCGGTGAGGATGCAAATATTCGCCGTGTTTTCAAGGCAGACAATGGCTTTGTCATCGAGACCGCTGTCTATGGCTACGCCGGCGAGATCTCCATGCTGATAGGTGTCAACAATGGAGGGAAGGTTACAGGTCTCGTCGTTACTGACCTGTCCGAAACCTGCGGACTGGGCGCCGAGGCTCTGACAGACCACGAATTCCTTGCACAGTTCCTGAATACCGGCGGCGATGTGTCTATTAAGACCACCGGCGAAGATGCCTTCAGCGGTGCAACTGCGGAAGCAGAGACCGGGGACGGGGTAGAGGTAGATGCTATTACCGGCGCAACCGTAACCTCGAAGGCCATTGCCCGCAGTGTGAACTCTGCGGTTGCCTTCGTCACCGGAGCAGATGCGGATTCCGGTGCAACTTCTTGGGGAGGCTGATGTGATGAAACAGAAAACCTATTTCCTCAACCTTATGCTGGTCGTTATTCTGACCCTTGCTATGGCTGCCATGGTACTGCTGCGCACCTTCGGCCCTGCTATGGTTCTTCCTAAGTGGAGCATTCCCAATATGGTTCTGCTTAGCTTGATCGCTTTACTGTTGGATCATTATCTGGCTCCCGGTGCTTGCCGCTGCTATATCTGCATTCCTCTGTTTGCGGTGCTCAGTTTCGGCATTCTGCCTCTGGCAGCAGGAGTGGTCAGTCTTGCACAGTGCTGGAAGATCGCTCTCATTGGTGGTGCAGTCTTTACGCTGGTTACATGGCTCTTTAGCTCCATTCAGGATCGCCTGTCCACCGGCCCCTCAGCCAAGCTGGCTCCTGTGATCAGCGCCTTCGGTCTGTACCTCGCCTTCCAAGCCTTTGCAGGCATTCTTTTATGATCCCAATCTGAAACAACAAGGCTGCCCTCCGTGATCCGAACCATCACGAAGGGCAGTTTCCAATTCCAACGTCAAATTCCGATTCATCGTACCATTCGTAGGGGCGCGCATTGCGCGTCCGACAACCACCAAGAATTGGTGGTTGTGAAAAATGTTTCGTTTTTTGGAGAAATTACATCATTTTCGGTTGTTTTTGTGTTCATGGCGTTACGCCATGAACCGGACGCGCAATGCGCGCCCCTACGCAGCGATACATCAAACTGTGCGGAAAATCGGAATTTGACTTGGAAAAAGCCGCCAGGGAGCGTTTGGGGCTCCTCGGCGGCTTTGAGGCTATAGGGAGATCATTTCCCTACGAAGTAGGTTTTTGCGGTGTCGGAGTAGGCGAAGAGAGCACGGCACAGGGTCAGGAGCTGGTCGGTTTTGTTGTTGCCGTAGGTGTCGGCACTGTAGCGGAGGGTCTGAGACAATTGAGTATCTCCTTCATAGATGGCTGCATCCACTACGGTGCGGAGTTCAGCTGCCAGCAAGCCGTTAAAGGTGAAGGCATAACGACCTTCGCTGTTTCCATAGGCCTCTGCAGTCTTGATCTCTGCTGTTACGGTCTTTCCTTCGTGGTTTACATAACTCAATTTTAACGACAGGTCTTCCACTCTGCCGCTGTAGTTGGCAGTGTCAAAAATATACTTCAAACCTACCTTGGAATCCAAGTCCAGAGCCTTGCCCACCCAGCTGATCACAGGGTTATCCAGATCGGCAAGGGTCAGGTTGTTGTTCCCAAAGGAAACAGCATTCAAATCAGAAGCGTATGCTGCCTGCTCATGGGTCAGAACAGCATCTACCAAATCCATTTCACGGTAGCCCTTGTAAAGCTGTGCCTCTGTGCCGTAGCGGAGCAGGTCTACACACAGCTTCTTCAGAGCCTCTGAGGTGCCTTCTTTGTTGAGCTGGGAGTAGGCATACTGAGCCACACTGTAGCTGTCGATGCTGGAAACAAAGGCTTCACCGTTCTTCTCCATATGGAGCTTGGCTTCGACCACATCACCCATCTGCACTGCGGTCAGACCGGTCAGGGTGTAGTAATAATAGCTGCCATTCAGAACAGGTGCAAGAGTCACGGTTGTGCTGCCTACTTGGGTGTGTCCTTCGTAAACAGGAATCTCACATACCAAACGATGGTTTACATAATCCTTCAAAAGTTCTGCTTTGACTGCATAGTTTACAGAAATATCACTTGCCAGATTCAGAGTATGATTGATCACGATACTGCTGTCTACAGTGGCATCTGTCTGCTGTGCTGCGCCGCAGATACAAGTACCTGCTTCGTAGCTGTGGGCAGTGGTGGAGACCTTATCACAGCGGCTGCAGGAGGCGGTATGGGTATCGCCGTTGTTCACATAGCTGTAATCATGGCCCAGTCGGGGCAGGATCTCCTGCTCCTTCAGCACCTGTCCGCAGAGCTCACAGATCTCTCCGTCAGACAGACCGGAATTCAGACAGCTTGCAGGGGTTCCACGGATCACCGCCACACTGTGTCCGGCTGCCTCAATGACCTCACAGCCACTGAGGATGACATCACAAACCTCACACTTGGTTCCGGCAGTTCTGCCCTCGGTTAGGCAGTTTCCTTCCACAGCGGGAACCTCTATGACCTTGTGGCCTGTTGCCTCAATGACCTGGCCGCCGCTGAGGATGAGCCCGCAGGTGGTACATTTGGAGCCTGCAGTCACACCGTTGTCTGTACAGGTTGCCTCCACGCCGGGGATCTCCTGTACCGTATGTCCTGTGGCAGCAACGGTAGTGCAGCCGCTGAGGATGGTATTACACACAGAGCACTTGGTACCCGCGGTAGTGCCCTCCGTGGTACAGGTGGCAGGGACTTCGGCAACATCTACTACAGTGTGTGCCAGCTTGGGCAGGACCTCCTGCACATCCAAGAGCTGGGAGCAGGTGGTACACTTGGCTCCGTCGGACAGACCGGTGGAGGTGCAGGTAGCAGCCTTGCCGGCAATGTTACTGATGGTGTGGGTAATGCCGAAGGTGCTTTCCTTAATATAATAGATCTTATGGTAGTCCTTCTTCTCTGCAGCAGTGGTGCCGGGGACGATGACGAAGTATACATTACCACGCTTGCACTGCACACCTTCAATCTCCAGAGCGCCAACATTCGTAACCTTGATCAGCTTCAGATAGCTGCCGGAGGAGTTCATACGAGCAATCTGAGGAGTATCTCCATGACCACCGCCGGAGAGGTAGATGCTCTTGGTGGAGGACATATCAATGCCCTGGAAGGATCCGTTGGGACGGATGATCCCCGTACCGCTCTGGGTGAAGGAGAAGGAGCAAGCAGCCTTGGCATCGGCGCTGTCCATCCGCACAGACTTGCTGGCATCCAGCAGGGCGTTGAGCTTGTTGGTGTTGTAGCCGGAGTAGGTCACAGTGCCCTCCTCGGTCTGGATGCGGAAAATGGTATAGTTGCCGTTGACACCGCAGGCCACACGATAGGTGGTTCCCAAGCGGGAGGCGGATTTATTGGCATAGTTCATGTAGGACATACGGTTCAGATCCGTATAGTCATAGGTCTTTCCTGCCTGATACTGCAAGCGGGCTACCTGCACAGACCAGTTGTAGGTGGTGGCAGTTTCCGCCTTACAGCCCATGTAGAAGTACTCCTTTCCACCGTAGGTGTAGAAGTCCAGGGACTGGCCGTGACCGCAGTTGGTGAAGGTCATGCGGTCAACATAGGTGGCAGTTTTTCCATTGATCTGCAAGCGGGATAGGTAGGTGGTTGCATCCACTCTCTGAGTGATGTACACATAGGTGGCACCTACGTAGAAGTTCTGAATGGCTCTGCCTAAGGGCAGACCATTGAGGGTATACGCCAGAGTTGCACTTGCGTTGGCTGTGGATGAGGGGGTTGCGGCGAGGATCGGGGGGATGCAGCTTGTAAGCAGCACTACCGCCAGCACAAGACTCAAGAGCCGAAGGGAACAGCTTCGCAGCTTTTGTTTTGGGGAACGCTTCATAGAAATCTCCTCCTGTATCAGAAATAGCAAATAAAACCAAGATTTTTCCCGAGAAAAGTCTTCGACCTTATTCTTATTTACTACTTTACCATGTAAAAAAATGCTTGTCAATATCAGGAAAACAAAATAATACAGTTGTCCTCCGAAGAGATACGTTTGTTCTTGTAAAGACAACAGTCTGTAATATTATCCTTGACTTTTCTTCTTTGCAATGATAGAATACTTCATGATTCTAAAAGGAAAGAAGGAAACATAATGTTCAAAAAATGGATCGCGTTTCTGCTGGCTGCAGCTATGCTTCTGAGCTTGACAGCCTGCGGAGCAGACACAGAGCCTACAGAGACTACACAGGCTCCTTCTGAAGCTCCCACAGAGACTACGGAGCCTACCACCCAGGGTGAGCTTACGGAGCAGGAGCTTTTTGCTCAGGCCGGTGAAGCTCTGCTGGAAGCCACTGCCGTCCACATGGACATCGAAGCGGAAGAGGGCTATACCGTCAACGGAGAAAGCTACAGCCGTCAAGACAAGGCTACTGCCATCTATGAGGGTCTGCAAGGGGAGCTCCTTGCTAAGATCGAAGGCAAGCTGACCTTCAGCGACGAGAGCTATCTGTCTGACTTTGATTACACGGAGCAGTATCTGTCCGGTGTGACCTATGCTACCTTCGGCGAGGCAAAGCACAAGGAAGAAACCAATGACGAGGACTACCTTGCCCGTCAGATCCCCCTGTGCCTCTTCGATGCTGCAAACTTCGGTGAAGTAGAAACCATCAACAGCGGCATTTCTACCCTGTTGAAGTTCTCTGCGCCGACTGCTTTGGAGAGCTGGGTCGCAGCAGACTATGCCGAGCTGATCAGCGCAGAGGCTTCTGCCAAGATCGAGAACGGCACCTTTGTAGAAATGCGCTACTCTGCCTCCTACATTCAGGGCGCAGCAGAGGTTACCGTCAGCTACAAGACCGTCATTGATGCTCAGGCAGAGGCAAGTCTTTCTGCCGAAGCCCCCGCAGATGCAGCAGATTATACCCTCCTCAGTGATGTAGAGGCTCCCCGTCTGTTGGAGCAGGCAACCTTCAACCTGTATGCCTCCACTGCCAAGAGCACCCAGTTTATGAAGGTCGTTAGCAGTCAGGCTGCGGCTTATGCAGCACAGACCAGCACCGCTGCCGCAGAATATGGCGAGGGTGCAAGCTATGTTGCAAAGATCAGCAACAATATTACGGAAGTCACCCAGGACGGACAGCAGACCTATGTAACCGAGGAGCAGTTCGCTAAGGGCAATTACAGCTACTATGTCAACGGTGAGCTGTCCGACGAAGGTGCTCTGGATGCTGCAAGCTACAGCGAAGGGATGTACAACATTTTCACCGAGTACCTTTCTACCGGCGAATGGCTCACAGGTGCTGAGCTCCATGATCTGGGAGAAGGCTATCTGTTGGAGTTTACCTCTGATAACGAGGACTGCCTGAACTACTTCAAGTCCATGACCATGCAGGACATCTTCGGTGACAACACTGTTCTGGACGACAGCGCCTCTGCCTACGAGCACAAGGAGCTCAAGGGCTATATGGGCATTGACAAGGATACCCGGCTGCCCAGCTCCTACAGCGTGGAATTCCAGGGCGTTCACACCATTGAGGGTGCAAACTATGTGCTGAGTCAGCAGATCTACGGAGGCTTCGATGCTTGTGATCCCACTGTTTATGGGCAGATCACCGAGGAAGCCCTTCCTGAGGCTGAACCGGAAGAGAAAGCCACGCCTTTGTTCTATCGTGTGACCGATGAGAGCGGTAACGAGCTCTGGCTCCTGGGTACCATCCATGTAGGCGACGAGAAGACTGCCTTCCTGCCTCAGGAGGTTTACACCGCCTTCGATGCAGCAGATGCACTGGCAGTGGAATTCGACATGAACAAGAGTGCAGAGGCTATGGCAGAGGACGAGAACTTCGCCCAGATGATCGCCTCCATGATGCTGTACACAGACGGAACCACTGCAGCTGACCATCTGGATGAGGAAGTGTATGATGCTGCTGTAAGGTATCTGAAGTATTGCGGCGAGTATAACGCCACTGCGGAGCTCATGAAGGTCTCTATGTGGGAAACCACCATTGCCAATGCTATGCTTGCAGGACAGAAGACCTTGGTCGCAGACAAGGGCATGGATATGAGACTGCTGGAGCTGGCTGAGAAGGCAGGCAAGGAGATCCTGAATGTGGAAAGCATGGAATCCCAAATGCAGATGCTCACCGGCTTCTCCGATGAGCTGCAGCAGTGCCTGCTGGCATCTGTTCTGGCATCTTCTCGCAGCGAGTACATCCGCGAGGTAGAGGAGCTGTATGCGATGTGGTGCCAAGGGGACGAAGCAGCCCTGAAGACCGCTATGGTAGACAGCATGAGCATTCCCTCTGATGCCACCGCAGAAGAAAAGGCTCTCCTTGAGGAGTACTGGAATGCCATGTCCACAGACCGTGATCAGGGAATGATCGAAACCGCCAAGGGCTATCTGAGCAGCGGCAAGACCGTTTTCTATGCCGTAGGTCTGGCACATCTCCTTGCCGACGGCGGTCTGCTGGACGGCCTCCGTGCCGCCGGCTA
Source organism: Oscillospiraceae bacterium (assembly GCA_017936205.1). Taxonomy (GTDB): domain Bacteria; phylum Bacillota; class Clostridia; order Oscillospirales; family Oscillospiraceae; genus JAZOXB01. Next base: position 254 of record JAGBGB010000099.1, on the reverse strand, counting down.
TACCGTAGAGCTTGTAAGCTACGCAGAATAATCCCCCTATAATCCCACGGGCTGCCGCACCAACCAGGTGCGGCAGCCCGAATAGCTATCTCCAAAACCCGATTTGTGGACGAGTGCTTCGTACAACACCGTAGGGAACGGCCTATGTGCCGTTCCGGGAACCATTGCAATCCATACAGGCGGTAGGTCAGAAAATTTTGTGTAAGCGTTTTTCGACAAAGTCAAGAAATGATGTCAACATGAATGGCACTGCT
>JAGBGB010000098.1 GCA_017936205.1 Oscillospiraceae bacterium | reverse complement strand
GACCACCATTCGCAGCCGCTGTGTGGAGCTGCGGATGTCCCCCCTTCCCGATGCTACCTTAGAGGCTGCTCTGCGCAGCCGCTTCCCTCAGGCGGATATGGCAGCTATCTCTGCCGCTGTGCTCCGCAGTGAGGGCTATTTAGGGCATGCCATTTCCCTCTTAGAGGAACACGCCGACCTACTCCCACAGACTAAGGAATTTATCCCTGCCTATTGCAGTGGAGATCCCGCTGCACTGCTGGCAGTTCTGGTTCCTATGGAGAAGCTGAAGCGGGAGCAGCTTCGCCCTGTATTCCTGCAATGGCAGAGCCTGATGGCTGCCGCTCTCCGTGTGCGCAGCGGTCTGCCCTCTCCCCATCCCCTGTGCCAACAGTTGGCCGCCTCCCGTTCCACTGCCGCTCTGCTCCGAGGCTCTCAGGTGCTGAAGGAAGCCATTGAGCTCACAGACGGGAATGTGGGCCCGGCTCATATTTGCGGCGCATTATCAATATTACTTCGCTAAAGGAGTTACTATGGAACTGACACCTATGAATGAAGATCTGACGGCTCAGGAAGAAGCCGTACAAGAACATACCGAAGAAGAAATCACCCCTGCAGAGCGACCTGTAGAGATGGTCACCGTCTGCGACATTCAATTCCGCAACAACAGCAAGATCTACTACTTTGCCCCCGGTGAATTAGAGGTCAAGGCAGGGACCGATGTGGTCATCGAGACCTCCCGTGGTCTGGAATACGGACAGTGTGTGAGGGGCAATCACGTTCTCCCTCTCCACGAGACCGTATCCCCCCTGCGGAAGGTGGTTCGTATTGCCACAGAGCAGGACACTGCCACGGACACCTACAATCGTGAGCGAGAGAAGAAGGCTTTCCAGATCTGCATGAAGAAGATCGAGGAGCTGAAGCTGGATATGCAGCTTGTTTCTGCAGAATGTGCCTTTGACGGCAGCAAGATCCTGTTCTTCTTTACCGCCGAGGAGCGAGTAGACTTCCGTGAGCTGGTCAAGCAGCTGGGCTACGCCCTCCACAGCCGTATCGAGCTGCGACAGATCGGCGTCCGTGACAAAGCCAAGATGGTGGGCGGTCTGGGTATCTGTGGCAGACCCTTCTGCTGCGGACAATTCCTGAAGGACTTCCAGCCCGTTTCCATTAAGATGGCAAAGACCCAGAATCTCAGCCTGAACCCCACCAAGATCTCCGGAACCTGTGGCAGACTGATGTGCTGCCTGAACTATGAACAGTTAGCTTACGAGGATCTCCACCGCACAAGCCCCAAGGCAGAGTCCTTCGTTGATACACCCGATGGTCGTGGCACGATCACGGATGTGAATTTGCTGAAGCAGACCGTCCGTGTCCGTCTTGAGAAGCAGCCGGACACCATTGTATGCCATAAGAACTGTGATATTTGTGTCCTACGCAGCGGCAAGGCGAAGAAGACCGACGAGCCCATTCCCGAGGATCTGGCTCCCATCTCCGGCAAGAAGCAGAATCAGCCTGCTGAGAAGCCTGCCTTCTCCGCTTATTTAGATCCCGATTATCAGGCAAAGGGAAAGAGTCCCCTTGCCACCGATGCCGAGGATAAGGACAAAGCCTCTCGCCGCCGTACCAAGGGTGGAAAGCCCCAGAAGCCGGCAGAGGTCGCACCTAAGGAAAAGCGAGACAACGAGTCCAAGGTAGCCCCGAAGGAAGCCAAGCAGGCAGAAATAAAGGCTGTGGGAAAAGAAGGAAAGCAGTCGGAGCTCAAGCTTGCTGCAAGAGAAGCCAAGCAGGCAGAAATAAAGGCTGTGGGGAAGGACGGGAAGCAGTCGGAGCCCAAGCTTGCTGCAAGAGAAGCCAAGCAGCAGGAGCCCAAGACCCCCACCGAGGGAAAGAAGGATCCTGTGTCTGCAGTCGAAACAGCTCCCAAGCCCCACAAAAAACCCGGTTACAAGCAGTATCGCAAGGACTACAAGCACAAGAAGTACGCCCAGGATCACGAAGGCGTTGAGAAGCCCCCTGTCCGTAAGGACGGAGCAGAGCTCTCTCCTACCGTCAGAGATGGGGCAAAGAAGGATGCTGCCCCTGCTGAGGGCGCTGCTCCCGTACAGAAGCCTCGTTCTCATTACCATCACCGCTATTACAAGCATCGCAAGCCCAACAACAAATCTGAGGGATAGATCCCATATACACAAGGAGACAGTCTCTTCCGAAGGGTTGAGACTGTCCCCTTTGATTTTTCTGCCATTCGGCAAGGGGCATCTTGTATTCCGAGAGCTTTCGTGATATGATAATACTGTTTCTTGATAAAATGGTTTGAAAACCATTTTATTGCAGGATGAATATCCTGCACCGCCTATGGCGGCAAGAACAGTATTACAGGTTATTTCTTGGCGGCTTTGCTGCCATGCCGCTTACCAGCGGCATAATAAAACGGTTAATCCGTTTTTAGGCTATCACCTTTCGTAAGCATACTACCCAATATGGTATTGCTCGCAAGCAAAAGACTGCACCGTGCGTAGGGGCGAAGCTGTGTCTTCGCCCGAGAAACTACCGAATGGCAAAGAGCATCGTTCTTTTTGAGTAT
>JAGBGB010000097.1 GCA_017936205.1 Oscillospiraceae bacterium | reverse complement strand
TCATAAGTTCGCTCTTAGCTATACTCAAGAATTTTCGTTGGCTATTCTCGCAAATGTCTCAATTGACATCATCAAGAACAACTTAATTTTTTATAATCAAATTGTCCAAGGTGTTTGTTCATGTTTCTCGTTGTTTAATTTACAAGGTACACCGCTGTTTGCGAGGCTCTCTCGCGACAGCTCCGCTATATTAACACAAGTTTGCGGATTTGTCAAGTACTAATTTAACTTTTTTCGAAGTTTTTTTAGTTTTTTCTTTTTTCCACCCTCTTGGCTCAAGCGACTTCGGTATTGTACCAGAGTTTTTGCGTTTTGTCAAGTATTTATTTTACTTTTTTTCGTTTTTCTTGTTTTTGTTTCATTTTTGCATCATTTCCCCCTCTTCTCTTGCTTTTCTGCAGATTCACTGTTATGATAGTATAGGAAGAACCGCATTCCTCTTGTTGTGATCTTCTATTATTTTGTAGTAAAGGATGGTTTTATGCGTAATTTTATTTTTGCTTCTCTTTTGACTTTGTGCTTACTTCTTTCCTCTTTCCCTATGATCTATGCCGCAGAGTTCACTGACGTTCATGATCATTGGGCGCAGGATTATATTTATCAGGCGATTGACAGCGGCCTGTTCAAGGGTGTTTCTGAAGATCGCTTTGCTCCGGATGATACCATTACCCGTGGCATGTTCATTACTGTTTTGGGTCGTTTCGAGGGAATCGATATAGATTACTGGTCACGAGAGGATGCACCTCAATTCTTCAAGCAGGATGTGGACAATGCTGATTATTACGCTGCTCACATCCGCTGGGGCGTATGCAACGGAATCGTGAATGGAATCAACGATTTCCTCTTTGCCCCGAATCGCCCTATTACTCGTGAACAGATGGCAAAGCTTCTCTCCTTTTATTTAGATTCCATGGGGCATACTCTTACCACAGACCCAACTGATGCAGAGGAAGTATCCTTCAGTGATGCAGATGAGATCGCTCCTTGGGCAGCTTCTTCCGTGAAACGTCTCTGCAGTTCAGGCATTCTTACCGGTTATAAAGAGGAGGACGGCTCCTACACCTTCCGCCCCCGGGCAACTGCTACACGAGCCCAGTGTGCTGCTGTTTTTTCCAGAATCGCGGATTCTATTATTCGCTGTTCCGAACCTCCTATCTCTCCGGAGGCTGTGTCTTTAAGCAAAACAGATCTGATCCTTCCTGAAGGCTATTCCTACAGGCTTTTTGCAACCACTACACCCGAAAACGCCCCTCTGCTTTGGAGGAGCTCCGATACAAGTATTCTTACTGTGGATCAGGAAGGCATGGTTACCTATGCCGCCCCGGGCTATGCCACGGTTTCTGTGTACACTCGCAATGGTCTTTACGATGTATGTCAAGTCCTCTGTGGAGATCCTGAAGCGGATAACGGCCAGGACGACAATAACAGCAGTGGGGATAACAGTTCCGATGATAACAGTAACGCTGATGACGGGAACGACGGTGACGTTCCTCCTAATCTCCCCAACAGCAAAATGGGCAGAGAGGAAAAAATGCTCTTTCTCTTCGGTGAAGTCGTAAAGGATCCCAGATTATATTACAACGGGGATCAAGCAGCCACAGAAGCAGATCTGGTGGATGTTTGGGTCAAAGCATGGGATCTCAAGACAAACGGTGAGAAATACACTCGTGACTGGAAGCTACAGGTTCACAAGAACCTTGCCGAAACTGTAAAAGCCATTTTTGACGAAATCTACAACGGTCCCGAGAAGTTCCCCATCCACGATATGTACTGCTATGCATGGGTCGGGAAGTCCGAGCATACCATTGGTACCGCCATTGACATCAATTATAACGAGAATTATTTCTGCGATTCCAACGGAAATCCCATTACGGGCTCTTACTGGAAGCCCGGTGAGGATCCCTACTCCATTCCTCCTGGCGGCGATGTGGACAAGGCTTTTTCTAAGTATGGCTATGTTTGGGGCATCAACTGGACCAGCGGAAACAAGGATTTTATGCATTTTTCCTTCTTTGGAACATAACTTCATCTGTACATGCGAACAATTCCCCCTACTCCCTAATGCAGCGGTTTTTACGCCGTGCGGACATAAAACACATCGACCGACATTGTACACAGTTGTGTACAATGTCGGTCGATGACGCTCATTTCTTACTTAGCTGTATCGGTATAGTTTCACACCTATCTTGTTATAAGCCTTCCAGTATTCCATAGGCGATCAGTCGCTCCTTACAGGAATTCAACAAAAGGGCACCACCGGCGAAGAATCCCATAGCCAACAAAATTCCTATGGAGAGGGCACTGCGACCAACCCAGCCGGTAAACAGTCGCATACCAAAATCTCCAACCAAATAAGCAGCAATCACTACAAGACATGCTATGATCATTGCAACCCGACTAAGGACACAGGCTCTGCGATATCGTCTATAGATCCGTTCCCCTTCATCCGTCCAATCCGTCTTGTTCAGAATGGCTTTATAGCGTTCCGGCTGATCGGCTTCTATTTCCAAGGCAAGCCTTGCAAGGGCTTTTCTTGATGCCTTATCAGAGGATTCCAACGCAGTGCGGATCTCGTCATTGGTCATCGGAACACAACCTCCATCCCCTTCTGGTGCATAGGATTGATGGAAAGTCTTACCATATCGCCGACCCGACACTTGCCCTTTAACTCAGTCACATCAACAGCACAATGAAGGGAACCGATGGAACCCACCACAGGGCAGGCTGCTCCATTGATGTTTACGTAGGTCACAGGTCTCTTCAGCAGATTCCGAAGCTCTCGCAAGCCACCACGGATACAATCCACAGCACGGGAGCGATCCTCCTTACAACTGACCTGGAACCCGTTGCTCCAGCCTATGGGGATAATGGCAAGGGTCGTGTCCCTCTTCGCCCTCCAAATCGCACCATAGCCCGTGGTATAGCCCTTAGGCAGGAAATGCAGCTCTTCTATGGTAGTTTCTACCGTCCCCAAAGCTTTGAGGTCTGTAGGGAAGCTCATTCTGCCCAACAGAGCAGAGCCTAAACGAACGGCTCCCAGATGCATCTCCGGGAACTTCAGGAAGGCGGCAGAGTTGCAGCAATGCACGATCCCCGTTTCACAGCCTGCTTGTTCTAATGCGGAAACTGTCTTGCGAAACTGTTCATACTGCTTCTTCGTAAGAGCATCATCACAGAACCCACAGCTAAAGTGAGTAAACACACCCTTGACCTGAATATGCTTCCCCCCTCGGTATACGGCTATCATCTCAGACAGCTGCTCCGGCAGGAAGCCATAGCGGCCCATGCCTGTGTCGATCTTGAGATGGACAGACACGGGTCCGTCCACTGCAGCATTGATCCGTGCTGCCGCCTCTAAGGAACCGACGGTCAGGATCACATCGGACTTCCACATAGAACGGATCTCAGCAGGATCACTGAGCTGTCGGAGCATCAGCACGGAAATATCAGAAAAGCCGCAAGCTCGCAGCGCTTCCGCCTCTCGAGGCTCCGTTACGCAAAAATGCCGAAGTCCCAGAGCATACAGCTCCTTTGCATAAGCTTTCACGCCCAGCCCATAGCCGTCAGCCTTCACCACAGCCCAAATTGGGGTAGTGCCTGCCTTTTCCTTAAGGATCCTGTAATTATGAGCCAGATCCTCCCGTGAAACAACATAGCTGCTCATGGTATCACCCCTTGCGGTTCTTAATGCGATAGAGCTTTGCAGCCAGACTCTTGTACAACAAGCTTCCCTTTTCCGCTATATAGTAAACCATCTTGTTCTGCACAAAATCGTATTCTCCCACGAATTCCGTAAAGTCTCCCCCAAAGCCCTTCTTAAAGCGGTACAAACCATAATGAGGATTATCCTCGGAAATATCACCGGAAACCCCACGGAAGTCGTAAACACGGCAGTTATTCTCAATAGCCCACTGCATCATGCTCCACTGGAGCAGATAGTTGGGCATCAGATTCCGATGCTCATTGGAGCTGGCGCCGTAGAGATACCAGACCTTATCACCATACAGAATTGCAAGGGTTCCGGCAATGGGCTTGCCCTCGTGGAATGCCATGTACAGGCGGCACTTATCCCCAAGATTGTCCAGCATGGCAGAGAAATACTCCGGCGGACGGGTAGCAAAGTTATCCCGAAGCCCTGTTTCGATCATAATACGAGCAAATTCCGGGACCATTTCCTTCCCACACAGGCGGATCTCTACGCCCTTCTTAACAGCAACACGGATATTATATCTCCACTTCTGGTGGAAGCCGGCCATGACCTCCTCCTCACTGCGTCCGTTCAGGTACAGGCGGAATACATACTTGGGCTGAATGGCCTCGAAGTTCTTTCCCGTATCTCTGGTGCGGAAGCCCTGCTCCTCCAGCATAGATGCAAAAGATGCGTTAGAAGAAGGTACATCCGGATCAATTTTAATCACATAAGCCTTCTCTTCCTTCGCCAATGCCTTGGATGCCTCCATAAGCTCTGCAAAGGTCGCCTTGTCATCGAGGGCGCATACGGGCCCGCGGCAGGCATACATCATATTCCGACGAACAATGGGCATCCGACGGATCAAGAAGGATATGGCACCCTTGATCTGCCCCTTCTCGTCACGGCAAACGATAGCCTTCCATCTCCAAGCAGGCTTCTGCTTCGCCCACAAAGAAGACTGGGCAAAGTGTCCTTCAGGATGACTTTCTAAAAACGCCTCATACTCGGCGATCATATCTTTTGTAACCAGTTCAGTCATAGATCACAACTCCAAACCACAATACTTCCATTCTATATTACCATAGTTCCCGATTATTTTCAATCCTTGCGTCGAAAAAAGCAAAAAAACATTTCTTCCTTGAAGAATAGTGGTTTTTTACATAATGCAGATACTATCGCACGACTGTTATTCTTCTTTATGAATCCCCGTTACAGAGAACTCAACCCACTGCGCAACATTCACAGCATGGTCCCCGATACGCTCAAAATACTTGGCAATCATCAAAAGGTCAACGGCATATTCGCCGTCTGCTCTGTTTTCGGATATCATTTTTATTAACATATCCTTCATTCTGTCGAAGGCATCGTCCACAATATCATCGTGTTCGACTACAGCTTTCGCAAGTGCAACATCCTGCTTTACATAAGCATCAATGCTGTCGGTTACCATTTTGCAGGTCGCTTCAGCCATGGGCTTGAAATCGGCAAATTCTTCGCCGTTCCTTCCGTTGAGAAAGGGAATTATCTC
>JAGBGB010000096.1 GCA_017936205.1 Oscillospiraceae bacterium | reverse complement strand
CTTCAGTGTAGACGGACTTGTTGTACATCATGAACCAAGTATTGCCGGTGAAGGGAACGCCATAAACGCCGCCGTCGGTGTAGGTGACGGAGCCCAGCATAGCCTCAGAAGAGCCGTTCTTGATAGCTTCCAGATTCTTGCCGCCGAACTCTGCGATAGCATTGGCCTGCAGCAGGTTGCCGATCTGGTCGTTTGCAAAGAAGTAAACATCGCCGGCAGCGGAGGGGTCAGCAGTGACCTTGGTAGCTGCATCATTTTCGCCGCAAACGCCGTACTCGAAGGTGATGTCCCATTCGGGATGTGCTTCGTTGAACTTGTCGCACATGGTCTTGAGCCAGTTGCCGGTAGCGGGATCCTGGTCAGCAGAGGGACCCCAAACGGTCAGGGTGATCTTTTCGGTCTTTTCGCCACAGCCTACGAAGAGAGCTGCGACCATTGCCAGAGCCAAAAGCAGTGCAATGATTTTCTTCATTTTCATTTCCTCCTAAAAAATCTTTTCTTATGCTATCACAGAGCAAGCTCTGATGATGCCGTGATACAGGACAGGACCGTTCCTAACATCCACGCCGATCTGCGAAACTTTGCAAAACATTCATTTTCAGACACTTTATAGGCTTTTTCGATCCTGACACCATTAGTATATCATTCACTTGTAAAATCGTCAATTAACAATTATATAAAATTATCGTGCAAATATTTGTGCAAAGTGTATAGAATATTTTGATATTCGCTTCAATCCTCAGTTTTTAGTCTCTTTCGCTCTGTTCTTCGACAGACTTCTGCCTATTCAAGGCATCCCAGTTTGCTCTTCCGAAACATTTCGTAACTTCCAAAACCTCATCATTTAACTCTGTGGGGATCTGATTCGGGAGCAATCTCCATTTCCAATTGACCTCAACAGTACCCGGAACATTCATACGGCAGGAGTTATCCAATCCCATCCAGTCCTGCAGCGGCACAATGCAGATCCTCGCACAGCTCATCATTGCCAAGCGGATCAGCTTTTTGTAAATCCACTTCAGGGGCGTTTGCTCCTGCCCCATATAATAGCGGATACGGTCTCGTTCTTCCTTACCCAAGCCTGTAAACCAGCCGTTAAGAGTTTCGTTATCATGGGTTCCCGTATAGATCACGCAATTGGGCTCATAGTTGTGGGGAAGGTACTCATTTGCCCAACCGCTATCCTCAAGTTCAAAGGCAAACTGCAGTACCTTCATATTGGGAAAGCCGCTGTCCTTCACAAGCTGCCGAACACTGTCTGTCATATAGCCAAGATCCTCCGCGATCACAGCACGGTCTCCAAGTTGTCTCTTCAGTTCACGGAACAGCTTCATACCCGGTCCCTTTTCCCAATGACCATCGGCGGCCTTCTGACTATTTGCAGGAATAGAAAAATACTCATCGAAGCCACGGAAATGGTCGATCCGCACCACATCATAGAGCTTAAAGCTATACCACATTCTGGTGACCCACCAGTGGTAATTCTGCTGTCTGTGGAACTCCCAGTCGTACAGGGGATTGCCCCACACCTGTCCCTCTGCACTGAAGCTATCGGGGGGGCAGCCTGCGATCTGCGTAGGCATATTGTTCTCATCCAGTTGGAACATCTCAGGATGAGCCCAAACATCAGACCCATCGGGAGACACATAAATGGGAATATCACCTACAATGCGGATGTTCCGTTCATTGGCATATGCCTTCAGTTTTCTCCACTGCTCATAGAACTTGTACTGCAAATACTTGTGGAACTCGATCTCGAAGTACAGCTTCTCACGGTAGTAATCCAGAGCATAGCCATAGTGCATACGGATATCCTCAGGCCACTGTGTCCAGTTCTCTCCGCCGAAGAAGGACTTAACTGCCATAAACAGTGCGTAATCCTCCAACCACCAATGGTTCTCACGAGTGAAATCCACATACCCCTGAATGGTTGTAACATGGCTGCGTTCATAAGCCTTCCGCAGCAAGGGCAGTCGATGCTCATGTAGCCGATCATAATCCACCTTCGTCGGATCCGAACCGAAGTCCACGCTGTCACATTCCTCTCGGGACAGAACGCCTTCCTCCACAAGTGCATCCAGACTGATAAAATAGGGATTCCCCGCAAAGGCAGAAAATGCCTGATAGGGAGAATCAAAGGCTCCCCCATGACTTGCCGCACCTAAGGGCAGGATCTGCCAGTAGCTCTGCCCTGCTTTCTCCAACCAATCTACAAAATCGTAAGCAGCCCGGTCAAAGCAGCCGATACCATACTTAGAAGGAAGACTTGTGACAGAAAGTAATATTCCTGCTTCTCGTTTCATCATTCCTTACTCCTTTCTTCATAAAACAACATATATGCCTCATAGGGCCTTAGGTTAGTCCCCATATCCTTATAGTTTCCGATCAGCCTGTTCGCTGTGCCGAACTCCCAGGGAATAGAAAAAGCAATTTCCTTCCCGGTAAAATTACACACCACAAGCAAATGTCCCCATTCCGTATCCCGACGGTAAGCAAATACGTTTTCGTTCTCCTCATCCACCGCTGTAAAGCATCCTTCTCGGAAGATCGAGTATGTCTTCCGCAGTCGGATCAGCTGCCTATAATACGAGAATACCGAATCCTGATCCCCTACCTGATCCGCAGCATTGATATCAGTGTAATTTGGATTTACAGGCAGCCACGGCTTTCCTGTAGTGAATCCGCCATTATCACTGCCGTTCCACTGCATGGGAGTACGAGCGTTATCCCTGCCTCTGGCATAGATCCGCTCCATCACCTCTGCGTGAGAAGTCCCATTGGATACAGCCTCCTGATAGTAATTGTGGATCTCCAGATCTACATATTCCTCAATATTCAAGCGAATATTGGTCATGCCTAATTCTTCCCCCTGATAAATATAGGGGGTACCTTCCATCCCATAAAGCATGGTAGCAAGCATTTTCGCCGATTCTACCCGATATTTTTCAGGTTCTCCCCAGCGGGATACGATCCGAGGCAGGTCGTGGTTGTTTAGGAACAGACTATTCCAGCCTCTGCCGTGTAATCCTTGCTGCCACTGACCGTAGCAGCGTTTCAAATCAGGTAGATACAGAGGCTTGTACAACCATTTAGGACCCCATGGCTCCTGATCCAGCCCCATATGCTGGAATTGGAACACCATACTCAACTCACTTGCATCCTCTGCACTGTACAACCTTGCACGATCTACATCCGCACCCCAAGCCTCACCAACAGTGACAAGACTTTTGTCTCCAAAGGCTTCTTTACTCAGTTCTCGCAGAAATTCATGAAGCTGTGGTCCATTGATGGTGATCTTCCGATCCGGCTCCTTTGCGATCTGGTCGATCACATCCAAGCGGAAGCCCTTGACCCCCTTATTCACCCAGAACAGAATACAGTCATATAATGCGCGTCGTAGCTTGGGATTTTCCCAGTTCAGATCCGGCTGCTGCGGAGCAAATTGATGGAAATAATACTGTCCCAGCTCCGGAACATAAGTCCATGCCGGGCCACCAAATACAGAACAAACATCGTTTGGTCGTTGGTGCGGATCTCCATCTCTCCAAATATAGAAATCATGGTAAGGGTTGTCCCGACTTTTTCGTGCTTCCCTGAACCAGGGATGTTGATCGGAGCTGTGATTCAGCACCAGATCCAAGATCAAGGCAATACCACGCTTCTCAGCCTCTCGGATCAACTCCTCCATATCCTCCATCGTTCCGAACATGGGATCCACGGAGCAATAATCGGAAATATCGTAACCATTGTCAACCTGAGGGGACGCACAAACCGGTGATAACCAGATCCCATCGACCCCAAGCTGCTGTAAATAATCCAAGCCCTCGATCACACCACGCAGGTCTCCTACACCGTTTCCGGTGGTATCACGGAAGCTCTTAGGATAGATCTGGTAGAAAACAGCATCCTTCCACCAGCCCCATTTTGATTGATCCAAATTCATGTACCACCCTCGCTTGCTTCGATCTGCTGCAGCTCCTGATATACACGGAGCATTTCTCCTACGCTCCAAGCCTGGGCAAAGCAGCCCTTGCCGTCCTTGGGGTTATCTCCATCATAGATTTCCGGCAGCTGTCCAACACAGCCATGCTTCAGCATAGTCGGAAGATTGCGCAGGAGCTCACGAACCTGCTGTGCAGCTTCCTTGGTCCTACCATAAATACGCAAATAGGCTCGGCAATAGGCGCCCAAAGGATAGACCCAGATAGTTCCCTGATGATATGCCATATCCCGATCATATTGACTGCCCTTATATGTCCCACGGTAGTCGGGATCCTGCGGGGAGAGTGTTCTTAACCCAAAGGGTGTCAGTAAGTGTTCCCCTACAGTCTGCAGAACAAGAAGTTCCTCTTCAGGCTCCAGAATCGGTTCCTGCTGAGACAATGCCCAGATCTGGTTGCAACGGATCTGCTCATCTGCTGCAGTGCCTGAGATCACGTCCTTCAGATACCCCTTGTCCGGCATGAAAAACTGCTCCCGGAAGGAAGCTCGAACCTGATCTGCCAAGGCTCCGTAATCTTCCGTTTCATAACCAAGCTGTATACCCAAGCGTTCCATGATCCTTAGTGCATTATACCAATAGGCATTGATCTCAACCGGCTTACCATGTCTGGGAGTTGGAAGTACCCCATTGATACATACATCCATCCAAGTTACCTGATCCATACCTGAGCCTGCAGAGATCAGCCCATCACGATCCATGCAAATACTATGTCTTGTGCCTCGACGGTATGCCTCCACGATCCGCTGCAGCACAGGCCAGGCTTTTCTTCCGAAGTCCCAGTCTGCCACCATACTCACATACTGCCACAGACAATCGATCAGCAGCAAGGCTGCATCTACAGTATTATACATAGGCTCCTCCCCTCTTTCCGGAAAGAGATTGGGGATCAGCCCATCTTTTTCGTAAGCCAAAAAGGTAGAAAGAATACTTCGTGCTTCCTCAAAGCGTCCTGTTACAAGAGTGCAGCCGGCGAACGCTACCATAGTGTCCCGCCCCCAGTCACTGAACAAGGGATAGCCTGCCAGAATGGTCATTGCATCTGTAGATTCTCTGCGGCTTAGGAAGGCATCTGCACTCAGCACCAATTGCCGGGCAACAGGATCTGACATATTACCCATATGCAGCAGATCCTTGCTGCGACTGTCGAGCTCCCTCAGGATATTCTTGGCAGAACGAAATACAGCAGTGGTGGAAAAAACCAGCTCCAACTCCCCATAGCTGCCCCCGGGGACGGTATAACGGACAACGCAGCATGCACCTGCAAGCCCCTTCCTCGCTCTGCCATCCTTGGCATCCTCAGGATAGGCAAGCACCTGCCACTGTGTATCAATTGCCTCCAAGGTGCCATTGGTACGGATGTACACCTCATCTCCCTCGCAGACGATCTTATTGTCCGTAAAGGAGAGATCCTTTTTTTCTCGAAGCACAAATTCCTTCGGTGCAAATTTCATGAAGGGAGTAATTTCCAGAGTACAGGGCTCATCCATACCATTTTCGATTCGATATAAAACTACTGCCGTATTCTCCCTGTATGCCATGCCACAAGTCCGCTGAACCCGAATGCCGCCTACACGGTACATCCATTCAGGCAGGTATTCGCAGGAAAACCAGCTAAGCCACCGGTGTCCCGTTTCCGGCATGGTGCCATCTGCAAACTGCTGGGTAGACAGATCTAAGGTTTCCTTCCCAACAGCCAGCCGTTCCCGAAGTCTGTGAACCAGGTTGATCCGTTCATTAGGTGCATGCCGAGCTGCGATCAGAAGCCCCTGATCCGTTCTGGGCGCAGAAAATACAGAGGACATAGAGCTGTAGCCTCCTAAGCCATTACACATTAGGAAGGAATGCCCCTGAGCTTTTTTCACCCTCTGTAGCTCATATTTTTCATAATAATACTTCATACTACCCCTCCCAGCAAAACCCATCGAAACATTTTTCACAATTTAAGTATATTGTAATTTTGCACGCCCGTCAAGAATTCATTTTAATTTCCCCATAATTTATGAGAATTTCTAATTTTCAAGTTCAATATTTGTGTTTTTTCACAAAACAATTGCACACTGCCGTTTTGTTACCGAAACAATTCGAAACTTTTTGTGATGATATAACATATTTCGTTGCTTTTAACAAGATCCTATGTTATAATAGAGAAAATCAGGGAGGTGGGGGCACAATGGCTACCTTAGAGGATATCGCAAAAGCCTTAGGTGTATCAAAAGGAACCGTTTCCAAAGCATTAAACGGAGCCAAGGATGTAAGCAGCACCATGCGTAATGCGGTTTTGGAGAAAGCCGTAGAATTGGGCTATACTCGCTCTATTCGCCGAGAGAATGGACAGAAGATCGCCCTGTTCATTACAAATATGGAATATGCACGACCGGACGATTTCGGCTATGATCTGGTTGCCGGCGTACGGAAAGCCGCCGAACCCGCAGGGTTTCAGGTAGACCTGATCCCCTTGACCATACAGATGCAGCAGGAAACAGCTTACGATAGTTACATGGTCCAGAATCAATACTGCGGCGGTCTGTTTCTGGGTCTCTCCCTTCGGCAGGATCCATGGATGAAGGATTTCGAGAGCTGCAAAACCCCTACTGTACTATACGATAATCATGTCAGCTGCAATCCAAATGTAACCTACATCGGCACAAACAATCAGGAGGGCATGGATCTTGCCATAGAATACCTGAAGAGTCTGGGACACCAGAAAATCGGTTATTTAAGCTACGAGCTCCACGCCTACATATACCAACGCCGTTACTATGCCTATCTCCAAGCCATGCTGGAACATGGTCTTCAGTCCGATCCTGCCCTTACCGGCAGTGAGCACCATGTCAGCGATTGCCTGGGACAGCACTTACCAAGGCTCTTGAAACAGGGCTGCACTGCGATTATTTGCAGTCACGATATTCTGGCACATAGCGTGATGGTACACTGTCAGGAGCTGGGGCTTCGTGTGCCGGAGGATGTGAGTATTCTGGGCTTTGACGACATTCCTCTATGCCGATATGCCGTCCCGCCACTGTCTACCATTCGGCAGGATCGTGAAAATTTGGGTCGCAGTGCTTTTCACGCATTGACCAGTCAGATGAATCAGGTTCATGTCAGTTCCCTATTGCTCCATGCCCAGCTCATCGAGCGCAGCTCTTGTACTATAGCAAAAGCAATCACAGAATCCCTTTGATATGCGGAAGCCCCGGACAGATTTCAGAGATGAATCCAATTGAGCGGATATGGAAAGAAATCAGGAAGAGAGGTTTCCGTAACACATAGCAACAAGCTGCGATTGGTCGGTGCGAGTTAAAATAATAAAGGGGCCCTGTTAAGGAGGAAATTCTTCCCTACAGGGCCCCTGTTTTTTGGATTTCTCTTCAATTATTAGTTAAAAAACGCCTTTGCACTGTCGGAGTATGCCATGAGAGCTCTGCACAGGTCTCCCAAGGTCCCGGTCTTGTTAGCACCGTAGGTGTCTACGCTGTAGATCAATGTATCGGATACCTGCGTTTCGTCTATATATACAGCGGTATAGAGTATCGTCCGTAACTCGGCGGCAAGAAGACCGTCAAAACCGAAGCTATAATGACCTGCTTCGGTACCATAAGGCTGTGCATTCTTCACAACAGCTTCCTGCTCCACCCCACTGTAGTCGGTGTATCGGATGCGTAGGGTCAGGTTCTCTGCACCTACAGAAGGATCCGTAATATCCACCACATAGCGGACAGTGACCTTGGAATCCAGTATCAGGGCCTTCCCCACCCAAGTGGCCTTAGGATTGGCGATCTCCGGCAGTACCCAGTTGTTCATACCAAAGGTAACAGCAGACAGATCGGACAGGAGCAGCTTCTGGGCCTCGGTCATACTGCGGTCTGCAAGTACATCTGTACGGTAGCCCTTAAAGATCTGTGCCTTGGCACCGTAGCGGAGAAGCTCTGCACAGAGCACCTTCAGCTCTGAGGAGTTCTCCTGCTTGGAGAGTTGAGAGTAGGCATAGGTAGTGATGCTGTAATTGTCTGTGGGAGAATAGTATTCCCGCCCACCCTTCCTTCCGTATAGGACAGCAGTCAGCTCATTGGTCATATGGACTGCGGTAAGACCATCTAAAGTGAAGTAGTAATAATTCTCCTTCAATACAGGGGAAATGGTACGAGTGATCTCCTCAACAGTACCCGCCGATCTGTAATCGGGGTATGTGCATTGCAAGGATACGGTTTGTATATCGAAGCCTTCCAGTGCTGACGCAGGAATCGCATAATTCACGCTGATGTCACTTGCCAGATTCAAGCTATGGTAGAGCTTCAGATCCGGATCCAGCCGGGGCTCAGCATCTCGGACAGAGGGTGCATCCTCTTTGGATCCGATGTAAACATAGTCTACAGAAACAGAAGCTTCTTGGGAAGGGTCGATGAGGGTCAGATTGTGGAATGCGGGACGGATACCGGTAATGAGGTCACAGCTGCTGAAGGTCTGTGTGGGAGTTTGGTTCCCGGCTGTCAGGGCAGCAATCTCCGATGCAGTGAACAGGTCTACAGTAATGGTCATGTATGTACCGTCGGAAACAAAATCCTTGCCTAAATAATAGTCCTTTTCATAGGTGTAGATATCTTCTGCACCATTGTTTTTATAGTACCACAGACGGAAATAGGAATTCTTCCCTTTTGCGGTTTTCAGGTTATCCATTTTAAAGCGGACTTCAACCACTTCACTGTCCTTGGGGACGAATTTCAGAGGCGTGTTACCTGTGGCGTAGGTACGGAAGGAAAGATTACGGCATCCGCTGTCATTATCTGCGGTATAGATCCGCAGGACTCCTTCTTCCCGGTCAACAAATCCTGTTGTGGTGCTGTTGACCTTGTTATCTGCGTGGTACTGGAGAAAGTCCCAACGGGAGGTTGCATCGAAATTGAATTCGCTGTACTGGGTGCGGTACTTATATTTTATACGGGATTCCGTACCGTCATCGTAATCAAAGAACAACTGCCTAGACTCCGGAAGGGCGGCAGAATTTTCTACATGTACGGTAACAGAACCCAACTCCAGCACGGTACCGGAGGCATTCTTATACTTGATGACCATAGGGTAATCACCGGGGGTGCCGGAATCGTAGCCATTGGTGAACTCTACCCAATAGGTACCTTCCTTTTCCCCCTTCCAGCCGTCGTAGAAGATCTCCCCGGAGCCGGAGAAGGTCTTAAACCGATACAGGATCCGCAGATCAGCAGTAACCAAGGAAATCATATCATTCTGAGGCGTTCCCATATCCGTATAGTAATCCTTGTGGCCCGTCCAGCACAGGAGCATGGTGTCAGGAGTCTCGTTATAGGCATAGATCCGATGGCGGAGGAAATCGGATTGTGCACTGATCTTAGCCCTGGTCACCTTGGCAGAACCCCATCCGTTTTGGATAGTGGTAACATTGCCGTTGCCGTCACGATAGAGGGGATAGTAGCTGCCACCGGTATAACGATAGATAAGGAAATAGCCCCCCTCCAGCAGATCCATCCACAACTCTTTGGATGCACTTTCCATCATATTGGACATACTTGTAAAGGAACTGTACATACCCTTGGACTCGAAGGTGTCTCCATTGGCAATGGCAAGGTAGCGCCCCTTGGTGGGAGTACCCCAATAGTCGCCCGTTCCTTTATAAACGGGAACGGTGCCGTAGTAGGTGGTTGAGCCCGTAACAGCCTGCCCGGACTTTACTCCGGAGAAGGAATAGCTCATGAGCCAATTGACCTTCCGTCGTTGAGAGGCGGCAAAGTAGTATTCATCCCCACTTTTAAAGACGGGATTTGCGTTCCCAAGGTCACCGGTGGTGGCATCGTAGGACAGGACTCTTCCCACCTTATCGTCTACGATAGCGTATGCACTGTCTGTTTTGGTTAGGGCAGTAACGCGGGTATAGCGGTAGAAGGCCTCCGGGTCTGCAATGGATTCTGAACTGCCGTCATAGGCATTTTCCTCTCGAATGGGGTAGGTCCGGGCCTTCCAATCCAGATAGTCCACAGAGGTGAAGTGCTCGTCATAGAAAATCCCACTATCTGCGGCATAGCCTACGGTGCGGTCGCCACAATAACAAATCGTGCCTGCATAGGGCTTCCATGCGGCAGTATTGTCGTAGGTGTCCTTTCGGTTCATAATGGCGGTTTCTGCCTGATTCACGAAGGATACTGTGGGGGCTACGGTTTTGACCAGGGTTGCATGATCATCGAAACCGTGGTGAGGGATCTGTAGGAGGTCGCATTTTAAGTCTACAGCAGGATACATTTTCATGAGACGGGCATCCGCCTTTTCCAGGTCTCCTGTCAGGAGCATGGTTTTCCCGTCAAAGCTCATGCGCATCGCGGTAGAAATATTGTTCTCTTCTGCATAATCTCCCAGACAGGAAGCATCATTCAGGAGTAATTTGTTATTGCTGTTGGGAGTGTAGCGATCCTCTACCGTGTAGAGAATGTCGAATTTGACCCCAACGATTGTGAAGCTTTCACCGGTGTGCTGTTTGTAGTATTTGGCATTGGGGAACAACTGCGCAGCACGGCGAATATATTTCTGAGAAGAACCCTCGATATCGAAATTGTACATGATATTCAGAAGCTCCAGCTCGGTGCTGTACTTGTGGAGGAAACGGGGGAATCCTGATACATGATCGAAATGGGTGTGGGAAATAAACCAGGTGTTGATGATCATTTTTTCTCCTTGTGGAGTGCCGGTAATCATACGGAGAAAGTCGTAAAGCTGCTCGCAATCACGGTCTCCCATTTGCTGGGAGCTGCCGCCGTCAATGACGAACAGGGAATCATCTGCCATTTTCACGATCATCAGAGTACCGGCATTATTCCGCCGTTCTGTATTTGCAGAACTGGTATCCCGGTGACCATCGGTGGCAAATTGGAGGGAATAGGAATAGACTTCTGTCCGCCCTTTGCCGTCCCAGCCGGGATCGGGGGTGTAGTCGAAGATTCGGAAGGTATCTACATGGGTGTCTACAATGATACGAACTTCCTTAGCAGCCGGAGTCCAGTAGGAATAGAGAACATATGCACCATCGGGGGATAGGTGCTTGTCGTGGCGATTGGTGCCGCTTTGGGCAGGTGCAGTACGACCGAAGAGCTTGATATAGCCATTTTTCTTTAGCGTGGTAAGATAGGTGGAGTACTGGGCAGTGGTAGTGCCGGTGACGATCCGCATCTTGGATTGGGCCCCGGTGTTACCAATGGCGGTACCTAATCCCCCGTCATAGATCATCCAATCAGAGGAAGTACCTCCGGAATAGGCCGGAACAGAAATGGAAGAAACAGAAACCGCTTTCGTTGCAGTCTTTTCCTCCGTCAGTGCAGAAGTCCCCGTCACAGACATAGGGAACAAAGACAGTACGACACTGCAAAGCAATAGGAATGCAATCATTTTATTCCATTTTAACATATATTCAGTCTCCTTGGAATATGATTTTAGATAATCATACCACATTTTTCTCCTAAAAACAACCTGTGCACAGCACAAATTTAACATACAAGAAAAACGCTCCATTAGAATTTAATCTAACAGAGCGATTGTTTAGCATCCTTAAAAACGGCATACATGGTGGCAGAAGTATTAGGTGCAAGGGATGCTCCTTTGTAATACTATTCCTCAAACTTGAATTCTGTAAAATTATAGCAACTCCCATATTTGTGACTGTTCTTGATAACGTTTGGAAAAACATAAAAAGCCACTCAAGCCCATCTTTCGACTTCGCTGAGGGAAACAAAAAATCCGAACGCTTTCCCGATG